>CAMLIU010000144.1 GCA_946479995.1 uncultured Gemmatimonadota bacterium
CGCCGTGTGACGCGCGCGGAGTCGCGACTCTCCTTCGAGCCGCCGACGTGGATGCCGGCCTGGATGTGAGTGGTGCTGTCCAGCGTGTCGGAGACGATCGGCGGCAGCGGCTCGACGGCGTTCACCGCGCTGTAGGTGTACTTCTGCTGGAGCTTGAACGGGATGCGCATCATGCTCACCTGCGCGCCCCCTTCGGCCACCTGCAGGCGGGGGAGCCAGAAGCGGCCCTGGTAGAGGCCGTACTCCACGCCGATGGCGCTGATCTGCGCCGTCATCGGGAAGATCATCGGCTTGACCCAGGCAGGGACGTCGTCGAACGATTTCGGGTCGTCCGCCTTGGCGACGGCGACGATGTCCATCGGGACGCTCATGCGGTACGCCGCGCGCACGAGCTGGCCGCCGCTCATGTCGAACCAGAGGGAGCCGACGGCGAGGTTCCACTTCGGCTCGCGCGGGCGGACCTCGAGCTCGCGCAGCCGGATGGACTTGCCATCGGGGAGGCGGAAGGTGACGGAGTCGCCGCTCGCGTAGGTGTAGTACGCCTCGGCGCCTTCGGCGAGGGGATGGATGACGCCGTCGTTCTCGTCCACCGCCTTGCGGGCGGCGTCGCCGCCGATCCAGAGGGTCTCGCTGCCGGGATAGTAGGGAATCGGCGAGATGTCGTCGTCGATCTCGGCGTTGCCGTTCTTCCCGGCGATCGGAATGACCGTGCGCGATCCGGTGAGGTCCACGTACGCGCCGACGCCGCGCCGCCAGCGGACGTGCGTGGCCGATTCGGTGCGGAAGGCGAGACGCGAGGGGCCGATCTTCGAGAAGCCGAAGCCGGCGGAGATGCGCTGGTAGGTGGTGGCGTCGTAGCCCTGGAGGGCGGAGTCCTGGCTCATGCGCGCGGAGCGCGCGAGCTGGAGGATGCTGCGGGCTTCGGGGTCCTTGAAGGCGGACGCGAGGAGCGCAGGGGTGAGCGGGATGCGCTTCGCGGGCTTCTTCTCGCGCTTCTTCTTCGTCGAGTCGGCGGGAGCATTGGCCGATGCGCTCGTATCGGCTGGCGGGACGACCGTGGCGGGCTTCGCCTGAGCCGAAGCCTGGAGAAGCGCGACGAGGAGATGTGCGAGCATCAGAAACGACCCGTGGGCGAGGGGGACACACCCACGTACGCCAGGTCGAGGGGGAAGTTTCCGCATTCAACTACAACCCCCGTACGGCGTACCTCGTACTCAGTACTGCGACCGGCATTCAGATCCCAGGAATGCACCGACGCACTGTCTCGGCACACCGGCCAGCCGTACCGCGATCGGTACCGGGCCTTCGTGGGGCGTGGATGTCGGTCGCCGTACGCAGTACGAAGTACGAGGTACGTCAGTAGCAGTTACTTCAGCAACCCATTCCACACCAGCGGCAGCGTCGCCATCGACTGTGCCCGGTACTGCGGCCGGAATCCGTACAGGATCACGTGGCCCTTCCCGCGAGTCACGTCCACCATCGCCGCCTTGCCGTCGAGCTTCGTGGCGCCGAGGAGCCAGCCGCTGAGGAGCGGGTTGCCGGCGGAGGCTGCCGGGTAGCGGGCCACGGCGGTGGCGCGCGAGGGATCGGTGATGTCGAACGCGGGTGACGTCTCGAACCAGACGCCGGTCTCCGGCGCCGTCAGCCCCGCGGTCAATGCATTCGCGCGGTCGAACTCCACCTTGAGGATCGAGCCCGGCGCGTAGAAGTCGCTCGACCGCACGCCGGCGAGGACGTTCTTCACCGGGAGCGAGAGCGCGTCGATGGCGTAGTCGCTGGCGTCGTTGAAGGCGAGCAGCGTTCCGCCGGCATCCACGAAGGCGGCCAGCGCGGCGGCGCCCTCCTCGCCCAGCCCACCCTTCAGCGAGTCGGGATAGTTGCCCATCGGGCCGCGCTCGATGGCGCGTGGGTTCTGGTCGGGGATGATGATCGCGTCGAAGCGCGACGCGAGGTTGCCGGCGCGGATGTCACGCGCGGTGAGCAGGGTGAAGGGGATGCGGTACTGGTCGAACACCCAGCGCGTCCACCCTTCGTCCATGGCCGGCGTCGCATTGCGGAAGATGGCGATGCGGCGCGTGTGCGAATCGCTGAGGCCGGGTGCGACCCACTTCAGCTGGGGCACGGGCGCCGCCGGCGCGGTGGCGACGGTCACGCTGTCGGGAACGAAGGCGACGTCGAAGCCGAACAGCAGGGGGAGCGTGTGCGCGGCCACGTCGTACGGCCGCTTCGGCGGCCCGCCCGGATACTCGTGCAGGTCGGGGTAGTGCTGCGGCTCGAGCAGGGTCTTGGCGAACGCGGCGTACGGCTGCGCGGTGTAGATGACGTAGCTCCCCGCCGGGAAGGAACGACCGTTCGCCGTGAAGGCGTTCGTGGCGCGGCGCACTTCCACCTGGCCGCGCTGGAGGATGCGCAACGCGGCGTTGACCGCCGTGTCGCGCGCGGGCTGCGCGGGAATCACGATCGCCGACGGCCAGTCCTCGCGACCGGCGGCGTGGTTCCCCGCCACGGCGCGACGTTCCACTTCGTCGTAGCTGGAGAGCCAGAGGGCGCGATCGTCCGCCGCCTGCGCGAGCAGCGCCCACGTGGCCGCGGTCTGGTAGCGCACGATGTCACCGATCCCCCACGGGCCGCCCTGCCAGGTGGTGAGGAAGTCCACGCCCGTTGTCTTGGGATCGACGTTGTATCCCGCCCGCAGCGAGTCGAAGCTCACCGTGATCGGGCTCGCCAGCGCGGCACTCGCCGTCTCGGTGAGGATGCGGATGGCGCCGTGGTAGTGCTGGTAGGCGCGCGCCGGCGTCCACACGTCGTACGAGGTGTTGTTGGCGATGCCGGTGAAGCCGGCGGCCGTCATGCGCCAGGTCATGGACTTCCCCATCTGCGCCACGCCGGCGATGAGGATGGGGTCGATGTTCGGCTCGATGGGATCCATGTACGGCGGGATGAAGATGCGCGTCCCGCTCGAGCCCTGCTGGTGGATGTCGTTGACGACCTGCGGATGGTACGGCGAGTACAGCGAGTCGATGACCATCTGCGTCTCGACCTGCGTGAAGGCGTACCAGTCGCGGTTGTTGTCGTGGCCCGTGTAGTAGTGATAGAGCGTCGGCGGGCTCGTGCCCTCCCACTTCGTGCCGAGCGAGCTGCGATACCAGTCGCCGACGATGTCCACGCCGTCGGGATTGAGCGACGGCACGAGCATCACCACCGTGTTCTTCCGGATCGCCCGCGCCTCGGCGTCCTCGCCGGCGACGAGACGGTACGCGAGATCGAGCGGGGTGAGGATGCCACCCACTTCCGTGGAGTGGATGCTCGACGTCACGAGCACGACGACCTTGCCATCGCGCATGAGCGCGGCGCGCTGGGCAGCTGTGGTGAGCCGCGGATCGGCGAGCCGGCGGGCGTCGTCGCGCAGCTTGCCGAGGTTGGCGATGGTGGCCGGATCACCGATGAAGGCGGCGATGAAGGGCCGACCGAGCGTCGTCTTGCCGAGTGTGTGGACCTGGATGCGCGGCGAGGCGGCGTCGAGGGCGGCGAAGTAGTCGGTGACCTGCTTCCAGCTGGGAAGCCGGCGGTCGGTGCCGGGCGTGAAGCCGATGACGGAAGCCGGCGTGGGCACGGCACGCGCCTGGGCGCGGGCGACGAGCGGGAAGGCGAGGACGGCCGCGCCGAAGAGGGCGGCGGTCGAGCGGACGCGCATGGGTGGGCTCGGGGAGGAGGTCGCCCTGACTACGCTCCTCCTCCCCCGCGCGTTGAGCCGTTACGGCGTGTTCTGCTTGTGCTCGAAGCTCTCGCGCACCCAGCCGGCGAGACCGCGCGCGCCACCGAACTGCTTGGTGGAGAGGACGGCGCCGGTCTGCGCGTCCACGATCACCTTGGAGTAGGTCTTCTTCCCGTTCGGGATGATCGCGATCTCGTACTCGGCGCGGTTGCCATTCATGTTCATCTCACCGGAGCCGATCTGTCCCGGGATGGCGCACAGCGCGACCCGCTTCGCCTGGTCGGGCGAGATCATCGTGGCGGGATCGTACATGTCGGTCTTCATCTGGACGTTGGCCGCCTCGCCGAGATCCATGCTGCTGCACGAGGAGGGCGCGCGGAACCAGTAGCCGCCGGCACGCGCCGCGGCGATGTCAGCCGAGTCCGCGGCCGACGGCGTCATGTACACGTCACCGCCCGACGTCATCTGCATGTCCTTGTGGACCGGAATGCGCTGGTCGCTCGTTGCCTGGGCCTGGGCGATGCCGCCGACCAGGAGGAGTCCGACCGTCAAGTTCAGCCATCTCTTCATCATGCTTCACCTCGTTGCTTCGGTTTCGGTGGGTTCGCCTTCGAGGGCGATACTGCACCGTCTTCCATAGCAACGCGCGTGCGCAGACCGGGTGCGAACCGCGTCATCCGATGGATTCGTCGCGGCTGACGTCGCTTCAGGGGCCGACCATGCGTACTCAGCAGCATGCGTGTGTGCGCGGCGTCACCGGCCCTTCGTCCGATACTTGTCGAGGATGGCGCGCACCTTGTCGAGCGGGAGCGCGTCCATGGTGCGGCCGCGGTAGGTCACGGGCGTCGCCATGAACATCGAGTTGTAGATCGCCTCCTCGGTGGCCTCGATCACGGCCTCGAACAGCGGCGACACGTCGTCGTTCTGGAGCTCGCTGCCCTGACGCAGCACGATGGCGCCGGGCTGCGAGGAGGGCATGATGGGCCGACGCACCTGCGACGCGGTGGAGAAGGCGATGGCGAAATCGCCGGACCCGTTCGAGAAGCTGGAGCCGGTGCGCGCGAGTCCCGCCATGGCGCGCGCGGCGAGACGCTCGAGGTTGCGCTCGGAGATCGGTGCATCGGTGGCGACGACGATCATGCACGAGCCGTCGCCGCGCGAACCTTCCACCGCGTCGCGATAGGCGTACTTCCCGAGCTCCTTCCCCACCGGCGCGCCGAGCACCTGCAGCACGCCACCGAAGTTGGTCTGCACCAGGACGCCCACCGTGTAGCCGCCGAGCGACTTCGGGAGCACGCGCGACGAGGTGCCGATGCCGCCCTTCCAGCTGAACGCCACGGTGCCGGCTCCGGCGCCGACACTTCCTTCAGCAACCGGACCGGATGTCGCGCTGGCGAGCGCGGCATGCACGTCGGCACGCGTGATGGGACGCGAGCGGATGTCGCTCAGCCCCCCATCGTTCGTCTCGCCGACGACGGGGTTGATGGAGCGCACGCGCTCCATCCCCGGCATCTCGAGCAGCTCGGCGACGAGGCCGTCGGCGGCCCGCCACACGCAGAGGGTGCAGGTGAGGAGGATCGGTGTCTCGAGCTCGCCGAGCTCCTTCACCTGCGTGGATCCGACGAGCTTGCCGAAAGCATTTCCCACGTGCACCGCGGCGGGGACGCGATCGCCGAACAGGTTGCCGCCGTGCGGCAGGATGGCGGTGA
>CAMLIU010000145.1 GCA_946479995.1 uncultured Gemmatimonadota bacterium
TGCGTGCCGTGTAGAGTGCCTGCAGGTAGGCGCGCTGCACCTCGAGGGTGACGAGCGCGCGCTGCTCGCGCTCGTCGAAGCGTGCCGCCTCGCGCAGCTCGCTCGCCGAACGTGCGGCGTTGACCAGCTTGCCGCCCTGGAAGAGAGTCTGCGAGAGGTTCGCGTTGATGGTGTACGTATTCGGCTGGTTGAACACCGAACCGACCGCCTGGCCGCGCGCGCTCTCGTACACGTGGGTGTACGTGCTGTTGAGCCGAAGCTGCGGCAGGGCGTTGGCGCGCGCGGCGCCGAATCGGGCGTCGGCCACGTCAGCCTGGGCGGCGGCGAGCCCCACTTCGTCACTCTGGCGCTGGGCAAGAGTCACTGCGTCCTCCACGGAGAGGCGCAGCGTATCGGCAGCCGCCCGGGGAGCAGGGGACTGCGCGAGGAGCGGAAGCACGGCGGGGAGCACGACGAGCGACATGACGGACAACGCCAGGCGTCGGCCGACCTGAAATGACGTTTGTGACGATCGCATCGAGGGTAATACGGCTGGCAGGGGGCGAATGCTGAGTGCGCGAGCATTCGCGCAGCGCTCCGGCGTCCATTCGGCGCTCGCGCTAGCTTCCGCCTCTCACTCGAACGTCTACACGATGCCAAAGACATTGGTCCTGTTTCATGGAGACGCGACGGAGCTGGCCTCGCTCGCAGACGCCGTGGCCGAGGGAGTGCGCTCGGTCCGCTTCGCCGAAGTGGACGTCCGGCGGCTCCCCGAGCCGGGTGAGGCCGGGGCGGCGGGGCGCGTACGGAACCTGGGCAGCGCCGCCGAGCTCGCCGCCTACGACGGGCTCGTGCTGGGTACCGATGGTCGGGGGCCGCTGCCGGCTGCCGTCGGCCACCTGATCACCGAGGCGGCGGCGCTCCGGCAGCAGAAGGCGCTGGGCACGTCGGTCGGCGCGGCGTTCGTGGCAGGCGCGAGTGCGACGGAGGCCGAGGATGCGCGATGGAGCCTCCTGCGCGCACTCGGCACCCTGGGACTCGTGCTCGTGCCCGGATCGGGCGATGGCGCGGAGGCAGCGCGGCAGCTCGGCCACCGGGTGGCGCATGTGGTGAGCTGGATCACGCACGCACGGTCGCACCATCACCACTAGACTTGAGAAGGCCGGACGGTGGGAAGGTGGGAGCCCTCTGACCTTCCCACCGTCTCACCTTCCGACCTTCCGTGGTTCCGGGCTCAAGGATTCCGGCGAGGCGTCCGATACTTCATGCGCCGACCCTCGTCCATCCGATGATGACATCCGCTGCCCGTTCAATCACCGAGTTTCCTGGTTCCAGCTCCATCGCCGACGCACACGATCCGAGGCTCCGTGTGCTGGTCGTGGATGATGAGGAGACGATCCGACTCGCGCTCGCGCGCTACCTTCGCTCGCAGGGCTACCTGGTGGAGGTCGCCGACAGCGGCTCGGCCGCGATCAACCGGCTCGAGCACGAGCGGTTCTCGGTGATGGTCTGCGACGTCCGCATGCCGGACATGACCGGACTGGACGTCGTGCCACAGGCGCGGCGCCTGGACGGCGACCTTGCGATCCTCATGCTCACCGCGGTCAACGACGCGCACACGGCGACGGACGCGCTGTCGCACGGGGCGATGGACTACCTCGTGAAGCCGGTACAGCTCACGAAGCTGCAGGATGCCGTGGTGCGTGCGGCGCACCGCCGCCAGCTGGAGATCGAGCGCCGGCGGGTGGAGGAGCACATCCGCGAGGAGGTGGAGCTCCGCACGGTGGAGCTCGAGCGCGAGAAGGCGGCGCTGCGCGACCTCACGATCGGCGTGGCCGAGGCGCTCATCAACGCCATGGAAGCGAAGGACGTCTACCTCCGCGGCCACTCGAGCCGGGTGGCGGACCAGGCGGCGTCCATCGCCGACGAGCTGGGGCTGGACCCGGACGAGGTGGAGAATGTGCGGCTCGCCGGCCGGCTGCACGACGTGGGCAAGATCGGAATTCGCGAGGATATCCTGAACAAGCCGGGCGTCCTCACGGCGGAGGAATTCGAGCACGTGAAGCAGCACGTGCAGTTCGGCATGGAGATCCTTGCCCCGCTCAAGCACATCCCCGTGGCGATGAACTACGTGCACGACCACCACGAGCACTATGACGGCACGGGGTACCCGCGCGGCCTCCGCGGCGAGGAGATCAGCATCGGCGGCCGCATCCTGGCGGCGTGCGATGCCTTCGACGCGCTCACCTCACGCCGCGCCTTCCGCGACGCGATGGATCCGGACGAGACGATCCGCTACCTGGGCAACGAGGTGGGCCGGCTGCTCGATCCCGCAGTATACGAAGCGCTGAAGGCCGTCGTAGAGCGCGGAAAGACGCTGACGTTCATCGACGACCTGCACGGATAACGGCGGAAGGTGAGAGTGGGGGAAGGGGAGATGGGGAACGGGGCCGTTCCTCAGCTCCCCTTCTCTCCGTCTCCCCTTCTCACTTCCCGGTTTTCGCCGCTGCCGAGTCGATGTCGTTCTTGTGCAGCAGGTACTCGGCGAGGCCGGCGTTGCGCTCCTGGGGGAGGGCAGCGGCGAAGCGGCGGTCGAACTCCTTCGCGCGCGACTCGTTGCCGGCCATGCGTGCGGCCTGTGCGCCGAGGATGAGGCCGAGGAGGTGCGTGGGGCGGCTGGCGAGGATGGTGTCGGCTTCGGCGCGGGCGAGGGTGCTGTCGCCGCCGACGACACCGATGCGCCCCACGTCGTAATGCTGGTCGAGGTTGAGCGGGGCGAGCATCTCGTACGCGGCGAGCGCCATCGGCATGAAGGCGCGTACGTTGGCGTCGTTCCCCGCCTCGTGCTCCGTCATGATGCGGTCGTAGAGCCGCTCGGCGCGCTCCCCCGGGGACATCTGGCTGATGTCCGGTGCGCGCGGCATCCCGCTCTGGGCGGCGCCGGGGGCCGTGATCACGGTCGTGCCCTGACCATTGGCGCCCTCGAGCACGTCAACGCCGCTCGCGGTCTGGCGCGAGCCGAACCGCTGGCCCACGACGAGCGCGATGAGCGACACGAGGGCGAGCGCGGCCACCGCCCATGGCAGCACGCTGGCGAGCCCACCCTTCGCCGTGGGCGACGCGGTGCCGGCAGGGGTGCCGCAGCGATGGCAGAAGTGGGCGCCGGCGGTGAGCGGCGCGGCGCAGTTGGCGCAGGTGGCGCCGGCGAGCGCGGTGCCGCAGGCGGAGCAGAAGCGACCGGTGGCAGCGGCGCCGCAGGAGGGGCAGGAGGAGGGGTTCGTCACGAGGGAAAGCTACTCGGTCGGACGGTAAACCGTGAACCGTGAACCGTGAACCGTGAACGGTGAACCATCAACGACAACGACAACGGCACACCGACCTGAGTCCGTGTGCCGTTCGACCGTCCAACGAAGATCGGCGCGAAGCGCCGCGAATGGGTCCGACGAGCAGCCGGCGGCAACGCCGCGGGCGAGCGGGTCCGACCGTCCGACCTGCCGTCAGTTCTGGTGACTTCCGCCCGGCTGCGAGATCTGCTCGACCGTGCGCTCCACGCGGCCCTCGTTCTTCGCCTTGCGCGCGAGGTCGGCCTGCGAGACCACTCCCACCAGCGAGCCCCGCTCGTCCACGATCGGCACGCGACGGACCTGCTCGCGGCCCATCAGCTCCATCACCGACTCCACACTGTCGTTCGGCGTGGCGGTGCGCACGCCGCTCGACATCACGTCGCGCACGGGCGAATCGACGGCGCGCCCTTCGGCCACCGTGCGGATGGCGATGTCGCGGTCGGTGATGACGCCCACGAGCCGGCCGCGCGTCTCGGCGCCGCCGACGCGCTCGATCACCGGGACCATCCCGATGTCCTCTTCCTTCATCAGCTGCGCGGCCTCGGACACGGGCGTGTCCGGGGTGACCGTGCGCGGATCCTTCGACATGAGCTCGGAGATGTTCATCGTCGTCCTCGATTGCTGAAATGCCCTCGCGGCGCGCCGCGCGTCGGCGCGCCGGGGAGGACCGAGGCGCAAGCGACGTGCCCGGGGCCACGGTCAATTGACACCGTCGGGGCGGCCGACGAGCATTCCGTCGTGCCACGACCCCGCTTCGAGATCCCCGATCTCACCGATGCCCGCCCGAAGGACGTGCTCGAGCTCGCCCGGAAGCTCGACGTCCGCTTCCTTCGCCTCCAGTTCACCGACATCCTCGGCGTCAACAAGAACGTCGAGGTGCCGGCGTCGCAGTTCGAGAAGGCGCTCGCCGGCGACATGATGTTCGACGGCTCGAGCATCGAGGGATTCGTGCGCGTGGAGGAGAGCGACATGCTCCTCGCGCCGGACCTCGCGACGTTCCGCGTATTCCCGTGGGGCGAGCCGGACGCGCGCGTGGGCCGGCTCATCTGCGACATTCATCTGCCATCGGGCCAACCCTTTCTGGGAGACCCGCGTGGCGCGCTCAAGCGCGTGCTCGCCGAGGCGGCGGCGATGGGCTACACGATGAACGCGGGGATGGAAGCCGAGTTCTTCATGTTCAAGCGCGGGCCGAACGGCGAGCCGACGACGCAGACGCACGACGTCGGCGCCTACTTCGACCTTGCGCCGGTGGACCTGGGGGAGGATGCGCGGCGCGCGATCGTGGACGACCTCGAGCAGATGGGGTTCGAGGTGGAGGCGGCGCACCACGAGGTGGCGCACGGCCAGCACGAGATCGACTTCCGCTATGCGGATGCGCTGACGACGGCGGACAACATCGCGACCTTCCGCTTCGTGGTGAAGGCGGTGGCGCAGCGGTTCGGGCTTGCGGCGTCGTTCATGCCCAAGCCGATCTTCGGGCAGAACGGGAGCGGGATGCACACGCACCAGTCGCTGTTCCGCGGCAAGGTGAACGCGTTCTGGGACGAGAAGGCGCAGTGGGAGCTGAGCGACGTGGCGCTCGCGTACATCGGCGGGCTGCTGCGGCACGCGCGCGGGTGCACTGCCATCACCAACCCGCTCGTGAACTCGTACAAGCGGCTCGTGCCGGGCTACGAGGCGCCGGTGAACGTCGCGTGGAGCATGCGCAACCGCTCACCGATGCTGCGCATCCCCGAGCGGCGCGGGCTTGGCACTCGCGTGGAGCACCGCGTCCCCGATCCGGCGGCGAACCCCTACCTCGCGCTCGCCGTGATGCTCGCCGCGGGGCTCGACGGGATCCGCACGAAGGCCGACCACCGCGAGCCGGTGAACGAGAACATCTGGGAGATGAGCCACCGCGAGAAGCGGCGGCTGCGCATCGACGACCTGCCGCACAACCTGAGCGAGGCGTGCGACGAGCTGGAGAAGGACGACGTGGTGACGGCGGCGCTCGGCCCGCACATCACGGCGCAGTTCCTCGCCGCAAAGCGCCAGGAGTGGAGCGAGTACATCACCCAGGTGACGAGCTGGGAGCTGGAGAACTACCTGGCGAAGTACT
>CAMLIU010000146.1 GCA_946479995.1 uncultured Gemmatimonadota bacterium
GAAGGTGAGAAGGTGAGAAGGTGAGAAGGTGAGAAGGTCGGTAAGGAAATGGACGAGGGTGATTCGGCAAGGCCGAATCACCCCTCATCATTGTTCCTACTCGCCTGCCCACCTTCCGACCTTCCGGTCTCCTACGAGTAATACCGCCCCAACTGGGCCGCCACGCCGTCCAGGTCGGGGAACAGCCGGCGCTCGTCGAATCCGGCGATGTCCAGCTGGTCGCGCACGAAGCTCGACGCTTCCCGCGGGATCACGAACCGCGTGAGCGCCCCGAGCAGCCCGTGCTCGTCCAGGAACTCGTCGAATGCGTGCGAGGTATCGGAGCAGAGGGTGAACACTGCCGACTGCGCCGAGATCCGCGCGTCGAGCGTGGGTGGCTCGATCATGCACGCGAACGGCTTGCCGCCGTCGCCTTCGTCGATCAGCCGCCACGGCGTGAACTCCCCGCGCCGTCCCACGAGCTCGGCGAGGTCGTGGATCAGCAGCGCGAGCTCGGGGAAGCCGAAGTGGCGGTGCACCTTCATCCAGTCGAGCTGCCAGACGGCGCGGTCGCGCGCCACCGTGCCACGCGTCGCGAAGTGCGCCGCCACCAGCGGCGAGTAGGTCCAGTCCAGCAGCCGGGTCGGCACGCCATGATGCTGCGCTGTCACCATCAGCTCCCACTCGTTGTCCGCCTGCTGCACGAACGGACGCGAATACCGCGCGAAGTTCCGGAGGATGTGCTCCTCGAGCCCGGTCTTCGTGTGGGGCGGGTTCACGCCCCCGAGCCGGTCGAGGCTCGTGAGGAGGTGACGATCGGCGTCGGGCGACCCGTGATACACGCGCGTGTCGCGACGTCGCCCCGTGACGGGATCGGGGTGCTCCGGTGTCACCCGGTCAATGAGCTCGCCGAGTGAGCGGACCTCCACCTGCTCGACCTCATGAATGGCCATGCCGGACGGCCTTACAAGATCCGTGACAGAGTTGCCGCCACCGGTAGGAGATCGCGCGGTGGCGCGTCCGGGTCAGCCCTGGGGCGGCCCCTCGCGCGGAGGCTGGCGCCGGCGGCGCGCCCGCGACTGGAAGTAGTGCCAGCGCACCACGCTCATCACCACGAACGCGACGCCAAGCACGATGGCCAGCGGCCAGTCGATGTCCTTCACCTCGGCCCGGCCTCCCGGGACTGCGCCACGTCGCGCATCACGACCCGATGGAGATGCCGAGCGTGACGATGCTGTCGTGCGACCCGTTCACCACCTTGCTCGCGCGACGCATGAAGCCGGCACGACCGCCCACCCCGAGGATGACCATCAGGTGCGCCTCGGCGCCCACGTAGGTGGTGTGCGGGTCGGCGCTCCACGGCTCCCCGCTCGTGCGCAACGCCGCAGCGCGCAGGGAGAAGCCGGAGCCGAAGCGGCCGATCATGCGGTAGTAGCCCGCAGACACTTCGTTGCCGTGCTGCCCCTGCTCCACCAGGGCGAGCACGCCCTCGTTGCGGCGATCGCTCAGGTCCAGCGCGCCCCCCGCCGACACGGAGAAGCGCATCGGCGTGCCATAGTGGACGCCGAACGCCGGCACCAGGCGCGAAGAGGTCGCGTCTTCGTGCTGCGCCGTGGCCGTTCCGGAGAACAGGAACAGCGCTGCAAAGACCGAAAGGGTGCCCCAGCACATGCGCGATCGCGTCGTCGCCCGGCTGCACGTGTACGCGTGCTTCATGCTGTCGCCCCCTCGCCGTCGAGGGCCCGCTCCACCAGCCCGCCGATCAACACGCCGACCAGTTCCACGACGGCGAGGGTGAGCGGAAACCATGCCGGGTCGTTCGGGAAGCTGCCGGATCCACGCAGCGCCGGACCTCCTGCGGCCGCGAAGAGGATCAACGCCAGCACGACCACCGTGTACATGGACCGCCCCGCGGTGATGCGCGACGTCGTGAATCCGCCGGCAAGCGCGCCGGCCGCCGCCGCCACGAGCTTGCCCCACACGTAGCCAGCGGGAAATGCCCTGGAGAGCGCGTCGGGCCCGCGCAGGGTGAAGAGGCCGGCGATCACCGTCCCGGCGGCGATGAGCAGCAGGGCGACCCCGATTCCAGCCAGCAGCCCGATGGCGGGACGGACGACCCTGGAGGTCGGTGGCGCGACGGGAGGCGCAGTCACGTCTCGCTCAGGCATCGGCGTACAACCGTGCCGGATCGGCGGCCGCCAGCTCCACGAGGTAATCGGCGACCTTCGACGCCACGACGTCGGCATAGCGCGCGCCCTTCTCCACCGTGGCCCGTGCCGGGTTTCCGGTGCCCGTGTCCGCACTCACCTGCGTCCAGCGCCGCGGTGCCCACGCCCATCCTTCGCGCAGGGCGCCGATGGCCCAGCGGCGCTCGCGACCCTCCCCGGCCTCATCGAGCGGACGCACAAGCGCCGGCGCGACGTGCATCATCACGCTCGTCTCCAGCTCGTCGGCGTGGTCTCCTGCCGCGCTGAAGATCGAGCTCCTGTCACCGATCTTGTACCAGTTGATGAGCGAGAGGAACACCCGCGTGCGCGGCTGGATCTCGCGGATCATCTGCCGGAAGTCATTTCCGCCGTGGCCGTTGAACACGACGAGCTTGTGGATCCCCTGTCCCTCGAGCGCGTGGGTCAGGTCGGACAACAGCGCTGCCTGCGTGGACGGGTTCATGTTCAGGCAGAGCTTGATGTCCAGCTGCCCCGTGTTCACCCCGAACGGAACGCACGGCAGCACGACGACCTTCGCTCCCCGCTCCCACGCACGCCGCGCTGCCTCGGCGGCGAGCGCGTCGCACTGGATGTTGTCCGTGGCGTACGGCAGGTGATAGTTGTGCGCCTCCGTGGCGCCCCAGGGGAGCACGGCCACCTCGTAGGGGGTGGCGTCGACGGTCTTCCAGGTGCTCTCGGCAAGGATGTACGGGCGGGTCGGCATAGGGCGGAAAATCACCGATGCCGCAGCGGATTGCCAGCGGGCCGGCTCTTGCGTACCTATGACGGAAGCGCTCGTGCCACCGTCGTGCACCATCAGCCGAGGTCCGCCATGCCAGAATTCACGCACCACGCGTCGGACAACGCTGCGCTCGTCACGCCGCCCACCGGCCAGCCCGCCCTGGGCGAGGCGCTCGCCGTCCTCCAGGGGCGCACGACGCAGATCCTCAACGCCATCGACGACGGGATCTATTTCCTCGACGCGGAAGGACGCACGATCTTCCTGAACGAGGCGTCGCAGCGGATGCTCGGCTACACGAATCGCGAAGCGCTCGGTGTGTCCATGCACCAGCTCACGCACCACCACTACGCGGACGGCAGCGTGTTTCCGGTGGAGGAGTGTCCCATCCTTTCCTCGGTGACGGACGCGGTGCAGCAGCGCGTGGGCGGCGACATCTTCTGGACGAAGAGCGGCAAGCCGCTCCCGGTGGACTACACCAGCATTCCCATCAAGGAAGGGCGCAAGGTCACCGGCGTCGTGGTCACCTTCCGCGACATGAGCGACCAGCAGCGCGCCGAGGAGCAGACGACGCGGCTCGCCCGCGAGCGCGCGGCGCGAGCCGAGGTGGAGGCGGCGCGCGAGGCGTTGCGGGCGAGCGAGGCACGCTACCGCTTCCTCGCCGAAGCCATCCCGGTGCAGATCTGGACCGCCACCCCGGACGGCGCGCTGGACTACGTCACGCAGCGCGTCGCCGACTACTTCGGCGTGACGGTCGAGCAGGTGCTGGGTGCGGGATGGCGGGACGTCATCCACCCCGACGACCTGCCGCAGGCGGTGGAGCGCTGGACGCACTCACTCGGCACCGGCGAACCGTACGAGGTGGAATTCCGCCTGCGGGGCGCGGATGGCCAGTATCGCTGGCACATCGCGCGCGCCCTGCCGCAGTTCGACGAGTCCGGAAAGGTGGTCCGCTGGTTCGGCACCAACACGGACATCGAGGAGCAGAAGCGGCTCGAGAACCAGTTGCGGCAGGAACGCGCTACTTGAACCGCATGCCGTTGGGGGCCACCGTCCCCGACTTCGGCATCGAGAACGGTTTCGCGCTCTCCACCTTCGACTTCGTGCCGTTGGCGCGCGGCGGCTTCGCGGTACGGTCGCCGCTCCGCGGCCGCGAGTCGCTCCCCGCCTGCGTCTTCATGGTGAGCGCGATGCGGTTGCGCTGCAGGTCCACGCTCATCACGCGCACCTTCACCCGCTGCCCGACCGTCACCACCTGATTGGGGTCGCTCACGTAGCGGTCGGCGAGCTGCGACACGTGCACGAGCCCGTCCTGGTGCACGCCCACGTCCACGAAGGCGCCGAAGGCGACGATGTTGGTCACGACGCCTTCCAGCTCCATCCCCTCGCGCAGGTCCTTCGGCTCGGTGACGTCGTCGCGGAACGCCGGCGCCTCGAACGCCGCGCGCGGATCGCGCCCCGGCTTCCGCAGCTCGGCGATGATGTCGCGCAGGGTGGGGAGTCCCACGTCGTCCGACACGTAGCGCGTGAGGTCGATGGCCGCGAGACGCTTCTCGTCGGCGATGAGCTCGGCGAGGGGCACGCCGAGGTCCGACGCCATGCGCTCCACCAGCTCGTAGCGCTCCGGATGAACGGCGCTCGCGTCGAGCGGGTGTACGGCGCCCCGGATTCTCAGGAAGCCCGCCGCCTGCTCGAACGCCTTCGCACCCAGGCGCGGCACCGTGAGCAGGTCACGGCGCGAGCCGAAGCCACCGCGTTCGTCGCGCGTCTTCACGATGTTCTCGGCGAGGGACGGCCCGATTCCGGAAACGTGTGACAGCAGCGCCGCCGACGCCGTGTTGACCTCGACACCGACGTGGTTCACGGCGGACACGACCACTTCCTCGAGCCGCTTCTTCAACCGCTGCTGGTTGACGTCGTGCTGGTACTGTCCCACGCCTATGGACTTCGGGTCGATCTTCACCAGCTCGGCGAGCGGATCCTGCAGCCGGCGGGCGATGGACACCGCGCCGCGCAGCGACACGTCCAGGTTCGGCAGCTCGGCGACGGCCACTTCCGAGGCGGAGTAGACGGACGCTCCCGCCTCGCTCACCACCACCACCTGAGGCGGCGTGGCGAGGTTCGCGCCGCGAAGCGTCTGGCGCACCAGTGCCTCCGTCTCGCGCGACGCCGTGCCATTGCCGATGGCGATCAGCTCGGCGCCGGTGGCGGCGACGAGGCGCAACAGCGCGGCGGCGAAGCGGTCGGGCTGGTGCAGCATCCATGCGTCGGTATGCAGCACCGCACCGGTGCGCGACACGGCCGCCACCTTCACGCCGGTGCGGAATCCGGGATCCAGGCCGATGACGAGGCGCTCGCCCGCCGGCGCGGCGAGCAGGAGCTGCTCGAGATTGCGGCCGAAGATGGCGATCGCCTCCTCGTCGGCGCGCGTCTTCAGCTCGAGACGCAGCTCCACCTCGATGGACATGGCGAGCAGCCGCTTGTACGC
>CAMLIU010000147.1 GCA_946479995.1 uncultured Gemmatimonadota bacterium
TGGACAAGGACGGCAACTCCCTCGAGGGGCGCGCCGAGATCATCGTCGGCAAGCAGCGCAATGGCCCGATTGGCTTCGTCAACCTGTTCTTCCACAAGAGCTACACCCGCTTCGAGAACTTCTCGCAGCGGAGCCCGGGCCCGTCCGGCGGCTCGGACGCCGGCCGCAACTCCGGCACCACCGACATCCGCCGCGCCGGCTGACGCCGTGTGTCATCCCGCACGTGCGACAGCACGTGTGGGAACCTGCCGTCCTCGCGCCGGCGCTCGAACAGCGGCTGAAGACAGGGCGGGAAGCTCTGCAGCTGCACGATCGGCCCCTCCGGCTACGCAGCCCATCCTGTTTTTTCCGGTCTTCCCGCCTTTCCCTTCCAACTGCTTTTCGATCCGCGGTATTGATCCCCTGTCGCGCGGCTATTTTTAGCCATGGCGACGAAGACCAAGACCGTCTACCGCTGCACCGAGTGCGGCGCCGACCACCCGAAGTGGGCTGGTCGCTGCGACGTGTGCGGCGCCTGGAACTCCCTCGTCGAGGAAGTCGCCACGAAGGCCGCGCCGAGCGGCGGGGCGAGCCGGCGCGCGGGTGGCGCCCGGTCGCTCGCCGAGGGCGGGAGTGTGGTGCCCACGCCCCGGCTGCGCGAGGTGAGCGGCTCCGAGTCCAGGCGGTGGAAGACGGGCCTCGACGAGTTCGACTTCGTCCTCGGCGGCGGCATCGTCCCCGGCTCCATGATCCTCATCGGCGGCGAGCCGGGAATCGGCAAGTCCACCCTCCTGCTGCAGGTGGCCGGGCGGCTGCAGGGCGCCGGCCATCCCACGCTCTACGCCTCGGGCGAGGAGAGCGCACTCCAGGTGAAGCTGCGGGCCGACCGCATCGGCGGTGACACCGGCGACGTGAGCCTCCTCGCCGAGACGAATCTGGAGACGATCCTCGCCACCGCCGGGGCGGCCGCTCCGAAGGTGCTGATCGTGGACTCCATCCAGACGGTGTTCACGACCGACCTCGAAGGCGCGCCGGGCAACGTGGGGCAGGTGCGCGAGACCGCCGCGCGCCTCATGCGATTCGCCAAGGAAAGCGGCACGGCGGTGTTCGTCGTCGGCCACGTCACGAAGGGCGGCGGCATCGCGGGGCCCAAGACCCTCGAGCACATCGTAGACACGGTGCTCTACTTCGAGGGAGAGAACTCGCTCGATCACCGCGTGCTGCGCGCCACGAAGAATCGCTTCGGCAGCGTGGACGAGATCGGCGTCTTCCGCATGGCGGAAGACGGCCTCGTGCCCGTGGCCAATCCATCCGAGCTCTTCCTCGGAGACCGCGCCATGCATTCCTCGGGGAGCGCGGTCACGGCGCTGATGGAGGGCACGCGTCCGGTGCTCATCGAGATCCAGGCGCTCGCCGCCAAGGCGGGGTTCGGCACGCCCCAGCGCGTGGCCACCGGCTACGACGGCCGACGCCTCGCGCTGCTGCTCGCCGTGCTCGACAAGCGCGCCGGCCTGTCCTTCGGTCAGCTCGACGTCTTCCTCAACGTCGTCGGTGGCGTGCGCCTGCAGGAGCCGGCGGGTGATCTCGCGGTGGCGGCGGCGCTCGCCTCGAGCGTGTACGATCGTGTGCTCCCGCACGAGGCGCTGTTCATCGGCGAGGTGGGGCTGGGTGGCGAGATCCGCCCCGTGTCGCAGGCAGAGCGCCGTCTCGCCGAAGCGGCGAACATGGGGATGACCACGGCCTACCTCGCCGAGCGTGCCGTGCCGCGCCGCGTGCCGAAGGGGCTGCGAGCGGTCGGCGTCCGCACCATCGCCGATCTGTTCGAGCGGATCTTCGCATGACCACGCGCGACGTGGGCGTGGTCATCGTCGCGGGCGGGAGTGGCACCCGCGCCGATACCGGCGATGGGGAGCTCAAGCAGTTCAAGTGGGTCGCGGGGAAGCCGATGCTCCTGCACAGCGTGCAGACCTTCATGGCTCGGCCGGACGTCGTGTCGGTCGTGTGCGTGCTGCCACGCCGCTATGCCGGCGATCCGCCGCCGTGGCTCTTCCAGTGCGACCTCGACCGGCTCGCCATGTCGGTGGGGGGAAGGACGCGCATGGAGAGCGTGGCCAATGGCCTCGACGACCTTCCCGACGAGGCGGAGATCGTCCTCGTGCACGACGCCGCGCGCCCGCTCGTCGGCGACGAGACGATCGACCGCGTGATCTCCGCCGTTCGTGCCGGCTCCTGCGCCATCGCCGCGCTTCCCGTCGTGGACACGCTGAAGGAAGTGGCCGACGATGGCACCATCGTCCGCACCGTGGACCGCGAGCGGCTCTGGCGCGCACAGACGCCGCAGGGATTTCCGCGCGGCGTCATCGTGGACGTGCATCGTCGCGCGCGCGCCGACCGCGTGACAGCCACCGACGACGCCGCGCTCTGCGAGCGCTACGGCATCGCGGTGCGAGTCGTGCGTGGAAGCGAGCGCGCACTCAAGGTCACCGATAGCGGCGACTTCGCGCGCATCGACGCACTTTTTGCCACCGGAGAATGACCCAGCACCCCGCACTCGGCATCCCCTTCTGGTCGGACGAGGAGATCGCGGCTGCAATCCGGCCTGCCCTCCAGCAGATCGAGCTGCGGCGCGTGCTCGCGTACCCCACCGAAACGGTGTACGGCTTCGGCGGCGGCATCGACCGCGATTCGGTGAACGCGCTCATTCGCCTCAAGGGACGGCCGAAGGGCAAGCCCTTTCTCCTGCTCATCGCCGGCAGCGACATGCTGGCGCGGCTCGACCTGGAGCTCCCGAGCTTCGCCACCAACCTCGCCGCGCGCTTCTGGCCCGGCCCGCTCACCCTCGTGCTGCCCGGCGGGCAGCGACGCGTGCCCGAAAGCCTGCGCGGCCCGGAAGGGGGAATCGGCGTGCGCTGGACACCGCACGTCGGGCTGCAGCGGCTCATTCGCGCGCATGGCGATGCCATCACCTCCACCAGCGCGAATCGTCCCGGGGTTCCGGCAGCGGTGTCGGCGGGTGAGATTCGAGAGCAGTGGAGCTCGGCCATCGCGCGCGGGGCGCTGCGGGTGCTCGACGGCGGAACGCTGCCGCCATCCGCTCCTTCCACGGTACTCGACTGCACGGGGCGCGCGCCGCGCGTCATCCGGCCCGGCGCCATTCCTGCCGCCGTGCTGCGCGAGGTCGAGCCGAGGCTCATCGGAGACGCCTGACGCCATGAAGCTGCTGTTCATCTGCACCGGCAACACCTGCCGTAGCCCGATGGCCGAGGCGATCGCCCGCAAGATCGCCATCGAGCGGGGACTCTCGAAGATCGACGTCGCGAGCGCGGGTACGAGCGCGTGGGATGGGGCCGCCGCCTCGGACGGCGCGTTGCTGGTGGGCATGGAGCGGCACCTCGACCTCGGCAGCCATCGCTCACAGCAGCTCACGCGCGCGCTGGTGGACTCCGCCGACCTCATCTTCGCCATGGGCCCGCACCATCTGGAGCGCGTCGAAGCACTGGGTGGCGGCGACAAGGCATACCTGCTCACGGAGTATCCTCGTCACGGGTCGGCAGGCCGCGCGATCAGCGATCCGATGGGCGCCGAGCTTGACGTGTACCGCGCCACCGCGGACGAGCTCGAGACCGAGATTCGCCGCGTGTTCGACCGCCTCGCCGCGGAGCGCGTACCCGGCGCGTCGTGAGCATGCTGCCCGGCCGGCTCGTGCTGCTCGGGCATCCCGTTGCACACTCGGCATCTCCGCGCTTCCAGAACGCCGCGCTCCGTGCGGCGGGGATTCCGCTCCAGTACGAAGCGCTCGACGTCTCGGTGGAGCAGCTGGACGACGCCCTTCAGGCGCTGGCGCTCGTGAACGGCGCCGGCAACGTGACCATCCCGCACAAGGAGACCGTCGCCGCCCGATGCGTCCGGCTCACGCCGCTGGCCGAGCGCTGCGGGGCAGTGAACGTCTTCTGGCACGAGGACCACGCGCTCTGCGGCGACAACACTGACGTTGCGGGCGTGGACGTCGTCGCCACGGCGCTGCTGCAGAAGCGCACGGCCGGCGCCCGCGTCGCCCTCATCGGGGCGGGCGGTGCCGCAGCGGCGGTGCTGTGTGCGGTGGAACGGTGGGAGGGTGCGCAGGTCCGGTTGTACAATCGCCACATGCCTCGCGCCGAGTCACTGGCCCGCCGCTTCTCCGGCTTCACCCAGGTCGTGCCGAGCATCGAAGAGGCGGTGCGCGACGCGACGCTCGTCGTCAACGCCACCCCCATCGGGATGCACGACGACGTCCTGCCGGTGCCGGTCGAGCTGCTCCCGGAGGCGGCGTCGGTGTTCGACCTCGTCTACCGGCCGACGGAGACGGCGTGGGTGCGTCTGGCGCGCGAGGCCGGCCATCGCGCGGCGGATGGTGAGGGCATGCTGCTCGAGCAGGGTGCACTGGCCTTCCAGCGCTGGTTCGGGCGCGAGCCCGACCGTGGCGCCATGTGGCGGGCCATGCACTGAGGTGAGCCCGCTCGCGCTGGCGAACGCGCGCGGGTCGGTCACGCGCGCCGGCCATGGACTGCTCGACCTGCTGCTGCCTCGCGTCTGCGTCGTCTGCGGCCGTCCGCTCGCGGCGGTGGAGCGCGAGCTGGTGTGCGGACACTGCTGGTTGCGCGCGCGGGAGCTGCCCTGGCCGCGCTGCGAGCGCTGCGGTCATCCCCTGGACACGCGGCGCACCGTCACCCCATGCCGGTGGTGCGAGCTGCTGCCTCCCTTCGTCCGCGCGGCCCGCTCGTTCATGGCCGTCCCGGGAGGAACGGCCGGGGACATCGTGCACGCGCTCAAGTACCATGAGTGGCCCGACGTCGCCCGCGCCATGGGTCGCCGCATGGCGGCGCTGCGCTTCCCGCGCGACGTCGAGGCCGAGCGCGCCGCGCTCGTGCCGGTTCCGCTCGCTCGGAGCCGCGAACGCGAGCGTGGCTACAACCAGAGCGCCCTGCTGGCTCGCGCGCTCGGCGCGGCGTGGTCATTGCCAGTGCGGGAGGACCTGCTCGTGCGTGCGCGTTCGACGGCGACGCAGACGCGGTTGACACCGGGGGAGCGCCACCGCAACGTTTCGGGCGCGTTCCGCGTGACGGTGGAACGCTCTTCGCTGCGGGGACTGCACCTCGTGCTGGTGGACGATGTGGTGACCACCGCGGCGACACTCAACGCGTGCGCCGCCGCGCTCCACGCCGGTGGCGCACGCATTCTCAGTTTTGTGACCTTCGGCCGGGCGCCCGCACTCGGCGACCGGTGGTGAACCAGGGAGACGGCGATGGCAATTCGTGTCGGCATCAACGGTTTCGGCCGGATCGGGCGGCAGGTCCTTCGCGCCGCGAAGCAGTCCGGCAACAAGGACCTCGACTTCGTGGCGGTGAACGACCTCACCGACACGAAGACCCTCGCGCACCTGTTCAAGTACGACT
>CAMLIU010000148.1 GCA_946479995.1 uncultured Gemmatimonadota bacterium
ACCTGCTGCGCCAGCCGATCTACCTGGGCACGCGCGACGACAAGGCGGCACGCGAAGTGACGCTCGAGGGAGTGAGCATGCAGCGCTGGGGAACGGGGGAGATCAAGGATGACGCCGCGTAAGGCGACGCGGCCGACGACGCGGAAGGCCGCGCGCAAGGCGCCGCGAAAGGCTGCGCGGCCGGCGACGTCGCGACGCGGCGCCGGCACCGCGAGCGCGGCCGGCTCCGTGGTGGCGCAGCTCGAGGCCATCGAACGCGATGGTGGCGACGGCGACGTTTCACTCGGTCGCGGTGTCAAACTCCATGTGTCGAGCCTGGGCAAGGTCTACTTCCCCGACGCCCGCGTCACGAAGGGGGCGCTGATGCGCTACTACGCGCAGGTGGCGCCCGTGCTGCTGCCCCAACTCGACGGGCGTCCCCTCGTGCTGAAGCGCTATCCCGAAGGGATCGCGGGCGAGATGTTCTTCCAGCAGGACGCGGGGCCGCACGTCCCCGACGTGGTGCGCGTGCAGGCGCTCGACACGGAAGAGAAGGGGAAGCGGATGCGCATCATCGGCGGCGACCTGGCGACGCTGCTCTACACGGTGCAGTTGGGGGCGATCGAGGTGCACCCGTGGCTGTCGCGCGTGTCCGACATCGATTCGCCGGACCGCTGCCTGATCGACCTCGACCCGGACGACGAGGTGCCGTTCTCGTCGGTGGTGGCGCTGGCGGGCGACATCCTGCGCATCGTCGAGGAGTTCGGGCTCACGGCAGCGGTGAAGACGTCGGGCTCGACGGGCATGCACGTGGTGCTGCCCCTGCCGCCGCGGACGAGCTACGCGACGTCGGTGCGGCTGGCCAGCCGGATCGCCGAGCTCACCGTGCAGCTGCGCCCCGGGTTGGCCACCGTGGAGCGGTCCATCCACGGCCGGCCAGCGGGAAGCATCTACGTGGACGCGATGCAGAACGCGCGCGGCAAGAGCGCGGCAAGCGCGTACAGCGTGCGCGCCCGCGAGGGCGCCACGGTCTCCGCGCCGGTGGAGCCCGGTGAGCTGACGGGACGGCTCCGCATGAGCGCGTTCACCGTGCGGACCATGCCGGCACGAATCGCGCGGATGGGGGATATCTGGGGAAGCGCCCTGAAGGGGCGACCGACGACCCGGGCGCTGACCCGGGCATTGCAGCTGCTGGAGGACGCGCTCGACGCACCGGCGACGGACGCCGAGGCGCCGCGAGCGCGGAAACGCGGGAGAGCCGGAGGGCGGGATGCTGGACCAGGAGACGCGCGACGTCCACGAGGACGAGCGCACGCCACGCGCGAGTGAAGCGTTGTACACCCGTCCGATGCCTGGCGGCGGGTATGTGCGGGTGGAGCTGGTAGTGAGTGAGCGAGGCGCGGTGGCCAGCGAGCGGCGGCGCGGCCGGGTGGTGATCGAGCAGCGGACGCTGGCGCGGGCGGGCGAGGCCATTCCGCTGGTCGTGGAAGAGGTGGAGGGGGACGACGAGAACGAAGTCGTCGAGCAGCTCTTCCGGGTCGCGCGCGACAACGCGGCGATTGCGCGGCGGGTGCTGCGCCGCCGCGCGGCGGCAGCCCCGCGGGCCGACTAGCGCTGCAACGGCTCGCGCAGTCGGTCAGCCGCCGACGGCGCGACGCACCCCGGCCAGCGGGATCTCGATCTGCGATTCGGCGTCGTTCGGTCTCGCGACGCCGTCTGCCGCGGCCTGGGGCTGTTCGCTGCGCGCCTCCACCGGGCGAGCTCCGAGGAGGTGAACCGTCTGGTGGTAGAAGTGCAGCGTCTGGATCGGGGCACGGAAGGTGTCCGAGCCGGCGCGGGCGATCGCATGCGCTTCCTCGCGCACTCGCCGTGGGAGGGCGCGCGCGAGCGGGTGGCGCAGAAGCCGCCTGATCTCCGTTCCGTTGCGCGCCAGCAGGGCGGCGCAGAGGCCATCCAGGTAGTCCAGCATGATCGCCCCGAGAGTGGACGTTAGAAGCATATTGCGACTAATGTGCCAAAGCCAGAGGCTGGCAGAATGCCGAAAGGCGGTATCGGGTCGGCCCGCATGGAGTGCGCGCCTGTGGGGCGCTGTCCTGGCTGCCTGCGGCCGCCCGGCTTCATTCCCAGTGAATCAGGTCACTCGTTCGACAGGTCGAAACGCACACTCCGGCTCGTGCGACGGCGTTTCTTCGGGGCGAAGCGGAACAGCTGCGCGGGGCGACCGCGGCCCTCGCTGCGCCAGGCGTCGGTCGGCTCCACGAGGTAGCTCCCCTGCAGGGCGCGACGGAAGCTGGCCTTGTGCAACCGCCGGCCGAGGAGCAGCTCGTAGATCCGCTGCAGCTCGCTCAGCGTGAAGGTCGCCGGCAGGAGCCGGAAGGCGATCGGCGAATGATCCAGTCGCTGGCGCACGGCCGTGGCCGCGCGATCCACCATGTCGCGATGCCGCGGTGCGAGCGGGGGCAGCGCATCGAGCGGAAACCACGCCGCGCCCGATCCGCTCGCCGGCGCGTCGTTGTCGATGGGCGACAGCGCCACGACGCCGATGGAGATCTCGGCGCCGCCCGGGTGACGACGCGCGTCGCTCGCCCCGCCGACCTGCTCGACGAGCGTGGGAGCGACGCCGAGGACGGCGCGAGTGATGCGTGCACCCGCCTCCTCGAGCCGCTCGTCGTCGCGCGGACCATCCCACGGCAGCGACCAGCGCTCGCGCGCACCAGCAGGCGCGGGCACGAGCAGCACGGCGAGCGCATCATCGCGGGGCGAGAGCGTCACCACGTCCACGGCGAGCGCAACGCGACGGGTCGCCGGCCGGACGGGGGAAGTTGGACGCTCGCGCATGAGGAGCGCGAATTAGTAGCCGAACGACACCAATGTCAAGAGCGTGTGGCGATGCAATGATCGCATCGCCGCACGCAGCATGAAAGGGTCAGGGCAGCGCGGCCGGCAGCGCCGAACGCTGCAGTCCGGCGCCGTACGGCGCGACTGACGGAATGGTGATGGGAAGCTGGCCGGTGATCGGCGCGAGGCCGAGCACCGCGCGCGCCGCGGCGCGCTGGGAAACGGGCAGGCTTCCCCAGGAGATCAGGTATGCCTCGGTAGGCGGCAGCTCGCTGGCGATGTACGGATTGCTGAACGTCGCGAGGATGACGTGTGCTCCCGCCGTCTGGAGCCTGGTGATCAGGTCGCCCATTCCCGTCGGCGCGGCGAGCGAGGCGGTCGACGAGCTGGCCCCGAAGTAGGACGATACGATCACCACTTCGGCGCCCTGCGCGGCGCGGAGCGCATTCTCCACCGAGGCGGGGAACAGGGCGGGCTGGGGACTGGCCACGTAGGTGCCACCGGTCACCGCCGCGCCGGCGCCCGCTCCCGACGAGCCGTAGAGCGACTCGGGCGAGAGGGTCAGCGCCCGAAGCGATGGAAAGGCACGCGTGAGCTCCGCATTGAACGTCGCGCCGGCGCCGAGGTCCACCTTGGGCGCGATGGTGAGGCTGACGACGCGCGTCGTCTTCGGCAGGCGGCCGAGGGGCACGATGCCGAGCGAATCCTTCACCAGCGTGATGGCGCGTTCCGCGGCAAGCGCGGCCACGGCGCGATTCGCGCTGTCGCCGACGACCGACCGCATGGCCTGGATGTCGACGAAGCGATCGCGGCCGAGCCCCATGCGGTGCTTGGCGGCAAGGAGGCGCCGCACCGAGGCGTCGATGCGCGACTCGGGGAAGCGGCCGCTGCGCACCCCGTCGACCACGGCGTCGATCGCGCCGACGTTGTCGCTGGGCATGAGCAGCACGTCCGCACCGGCGAGCACGGCGCGCTGGCTCACCTCGGCCATCGTCATCCCACCGAGCACACCGTTCATGTCCAAGGCGTCGGTGACGACGATGCCCTTGAAGCCAAGGCTGTCGCGCAGCAGCCCGGTCATGATGCGGGGGTTGAGCGTGGCGGCGGTGTTCGTCGTGTCGAGCGCGGGGATGTAGCCGTGAAAGGTCATCACGCCACTCACGCCGGCATCGATGGCAGCGCGGAAGGGAGGCAACTCCACGGTGTCCAGCTCGGCGCGCGTGGCGTTGACGCGTGCGAGCTCGAGGTGCGAGTTCTGCTCGGTGTCGCCGTGGCCGGGGAAGTGCTTGGCCGTGGCGAGCATGCCGTTCTCCTCCACGCCGCGCACGAAGGCCGCGGCGAGGCGGGAGACGAGGCGCGAGTTCTCGCCGAACGAGCGGATGGAGATGACCGGATTCTTCGGGTTGTTGTTGACGTCCACCACCGGCGCGAACGCCATGTGGATGCCGAGCGCCCGTCCTTCCTGCGCCGTGACGCGCCCCATGGCATAGGCGAGGGCCGTGTCGCGCGTGGCGCCGATACCCATCTCGTACGGGAACGCGGTAGCTCCGCCGAGGTCGATGCCGTTCGGGAGGAAGTAGCCGCCGCGCGCGCGGAAGGCAGCGCCCGTCTCGAGGTCCGCGCCCACGAGGAGGGGCAACCGGCTGACGCGCTGCAGTGCATTCAGCTTGGCGGCAATCTCGGTGGGCGAGCCCACGGAGACGATGATGCCGCCGAGGTGCTGGTCGCGCACGAGCCCCGCGATGTGCTCGAAGGCCGGATCGTCGGTGGCGGTGTAGTCGCCGAGCACCCAGGGCCACACCATCTGCGCAGCCTTGTCACGCAGGGAGAGGGTAGCGAGCACGGAGTCGGCCCACGCCTGATCGGCCGCCGACCCGACGGCTGGCGGCGCCGATGCGGAGGTGCGCGCGGTGGCGGCGGCGCAGGCGCCAAGCACGCCGAGCCCGGCGAGGGATGCGGCGGCGGTGAGCGCGCGGCGCGCGCGGGAGTGCAGCCTGGTCACCATGAGATCGTGCCCTGCTTCGAGGTGTCGACTTCCTCTTCACCGCCCTTCCTGAACAGGAACGCTTCCATGTTCTTGGTGAGGAAGCTTCGCGCCTGCGGGTCCATCACGTTGAGCCCGTAGTGATTGATGAGCATCGTCTGCTGGCGAAGCCATTGGCCCCAGCACTCCTGGCAGATCTCATCGACGACGCGGGCGCCGATGGCGCCCGGGAAAGGGGGACGCTCGAAGCCGGCGCGCGTCTGGCCACAGCGCGCGCAGGTGACGGTAGCGGGCATGGTGAGCCTCTCTTCTGACGGATGGAATGTCTGTCGGAATCTACACGGCTGAGGACCCGTCTGTCGGTTCGTCAGCTCGTCGGTTCGCGGTGAAGAGCTCGTTCATCGGTTTCCCGGCTTGTCGGTTCACGGCGAGCGAACGGGCACACCGAACCGAGTCCGGTGTGCCCGCCATGAACTGAAAAACCGAAAATCCGAAGAGCAGCCGCTAGGCGGCGACGCCGTCCACCGCGAGCTCGTCCTTTCGCTTCGCCGCAGAGCCGTAGTTGCGCGCGTACTCGATCTTGGCGAGTCCGAGGAGCTTGAGGGCGC
>CAMLIU010000149.1 GCA_946479995.1 uncultured Gemmatimonadota bacterium
AGGCGTCCGCGCATCGTGTTCTGGATCGTCTGCGGCTGCTCGAAGATCTCCTTGAGCATGAAGTGGTCGAAGCCGCCCTTCTCGATCTGGTCCAGGTCCCAGTCGATGCGGCTTACCCCCTTCTTCACCGTCTGCGCGTTCAGGTCGCATACCCGGTAGCCGTCGCGCGTCACGATCGCCATCTCGCCGTCATCCAGGTAGACCACCTGGCGCGTGTGCTGGAGGATCGCCGCCACGTCGCTCGCCACGTAGTTCTCCCCCTCGCCGATCCCGATCAGCAGGGGGCTCCCCTTCCGCGCCGCGACGATCTTGTCCGGATCCTTCGCCGAGATCACGGCGATGCCGTAGGTCCCCTCCACCAGGGCCAGTGCATCGATCACCGCCTCCTCGAGGTTGCCGTCGAACGCCGCCTCGATCAGGTGCGCCAGCACTTCCGTGTCGGTATCGGACACGAACTTGTGCCCCGTCTTCTGGAGCATCGCGCGCAGCGGGCCGTAGTTCTCGATGATCCCGTTGTGGACCACGGAGATGGTGCCCGTGCAGTCCGTGTGCGGGTGCGCATTGCACTCGTTGGGCGGCCCGTGGGTGGCCCAGCGCGTGTGCGCGATCCCCACCTCGCCATGAATCGGATGGCTCCCGATCACCGACTCGAGCATGGCGATCTTCCCCTTCGCCTTCCGTGTCTCGAGGCCGTTGCCGTTCATCAGCGACACGCCGGCCGAGTCATACCCCCGATATTCCAGCCGCTTGAGGCCGTCCACGAGGAGCGATGTCGCCTCCCGCTTTCCGATGTACCCGACGATACCGCACATGTGGCCATCCTCTCTGAGAGATCAGTTCCGTGCGGCGGCGCCGCCCAGTGCATCCAGTGGCTCCCGTGACCGTCGGACCAGCTCCCGCGCACCGGTCTCGTCCGGCGCCTCGGCAATCACGCGGACGATGGGCTCCGTCCCCGACGGACGGACGTGCACCCACCGATCCTTCCACGACAGCCGCAGACCATCCTGCCGGTCCGCCGTCGCGTCGCCGAACGCCGACTCGAGCGCACCATAGACCTTGTCCAGGCTCGCGTCCGGACGCGGGAGCTTGTCCTTCACGATCACGTACTTCGGCGAAGCAGCCACGATCTCCGACAGCGGCCGCTGCTCCTCCAGCAGCAATTGCAGGAGAAGGGCCGCGCCAACGGGAGCGTCGCGCCCCAGGTGCAGCTCGGGGAGGATGACCCCGCCATTTCCCTCCCCACCCACGGCCGCGCCGACCTCGCGCATGCGCACGGCCACGTTCACCTCCCCCACCGGGGCACGCACCATCTCCACCCCGGCGTCGCGAGCTGCATCTTCTACCACCAGGCTCGTCGAGAGGTTCGTCACCAGCGGCCCGCGGCGGTGCCGGAGGACGACGCGCGCCGCCAGCGCCAGCGTGTAGTCCTCGCCGATCGCCTTGCCCGCGTCGCTCACCAGCGCCAGGCGATCCACGTCGGGATCCACCGCGAACCCGATGTCGGCTCCGTTCTCGCGCACCAGGCGCTCGAGCTCGCCAAGGTTTTCGGCCACCGGCTCCGGCTCCCGCGGGAAGCGCCCGTCCGGCTCCATGTTGATCGCCACCACCTCGCACCCGAGCCGCTCCAGGAGCGCCGGCATCACCGTCGCTCCCGCGCCGCGCACGCAGTCCAGCGCCACCTTGAACCGGCGCGCCCGGATCTTCTGGACGTCCACATAAGGAATTGCCAGCACCGCCGAGATGTGCCGCGCCGCTGCCTCCTCGTCGCGCGTCACGCTCCCGATCTCGTCCCACGCCGCGTAGGGGATGCCCGTCTCGATCAGCGCGCGCATCGCCGCACCTTCGGCCGCTTCCAGGAACAACCCGCTCGCCCCGATGCACTTGAGCGCATTCCACTCGATCGGGTTGTGGCTCGCCGAGAGCATGAGGCCCCCCGCCGCGTGATGGTGCTCCACCGACAGCTGGCAGCCGGGCGTCGTCGTGAGGCCGATGTCGATGACGTCGCACCCGACGAGCTGCAGGGTGCCGACCACGATCCGGTGGAACATCGGGCCGGAGACACGACTGTCCCGCCCCACCACGATCCTGCGCGAGTTTCCCTGACCGATGGACCAGGCGCCGAAGGCGGCTGCGTAGCGCGCCACGACCTCCGGGGTGAGCGATTCCCCGACACGCCCCCGGATCCCGGACACGCTGACCATCAGTCCCCCGCCTGCGCCACCAGCCATGACTCTTTCCTCTCTCGATAGTCTTGAAGGCGTAAGCTACCCGGCCCGTCCGGTCCGGCAAAGCGCGACAGCGCCCCGCCGCCGCACCTGACCCCTACCATCCCGACTGCCCTGCGCGCCGCGACTCGCTTTCCCGTGCGCCTGAAGATGGCGGCCCTCGCCGGCGCCGCCGTCGTGCTCACGCTCACCCTGCTCCTCTACCCGACCTTCGTGAAGGTCAGGGGCGCGCTCGCCCGTGGACAGGGCGCGCGCCTCGTCGCCATCGCCCAGAACGCCGACGAGCAGCTACCCGACGACTTCGTGCTCGCGCTGGGCTGGCAGGTGGCGGACAGCGCCGCCCTGACCCCGATGGTGCGCGACGTCATCCGTCGCGCGCGCGAGGCCAACAACGACGTCCTCGGTGCCGGCAACGAGCTGGTGTCGCTCGATGTGGTGGCCCGCGATGCCACCGGCCAGTTCCACTACGTGCTGCAGAGCGAGCGTGCCACCTCCTCCGGCGAGGCGTGGGCGCCGGTGGACCTGCTCGACGAGCTGGTCGCCAGCGGGCAGAGCGGGGCCACCAACGTCTACGAGGCCAGCGGCGATCCCGTCATCGCCGGCGCGGCGCCCATCCTTGCCGCCGATCGGCGAGTCATCGGGGCCGTGATTGCCACCGGACGCGCCGACGGCCTCCTCGCCGAGGCGCGTCGCGCCGTGTTCGACCTCGGCGTCTACGCCGCCATCGCCTTCGTCGTCGCCGTCACCCTCGCCTTCTGGGGCGCCACGCGGCTCACGCGCGGCATGTTCGACCTGTCGCAGCAGGCGGAGCGTGTGGCCCGCGGCCAGCTCCGCCAGGAGCTGGGCTTCGAGTCGGACGACGAAGTCGGCCTCCTCGCCGATTCCTTCCGCGAGATGACGGCGGGCCTTCGCGCCCTCGTCTCCGAGCTCGACGTGAGCGCCACTGACGTGGCCGCGACCGCCGAGCAGCTCGCCGCGAGCGCCGAGCAGATCACCGCCTCCACCGAGCAGGTCTCCGGCGCCGCGGGCACCATCGCCGAGGCGGCGTCGTCGCAGACGCGCGGCATCGGCACCGCCTCCGATACGTCCGGGCGCGTGGCCCACCGCAGCGTCGCCGTGGCCAGCCACGCCGAGCAGGCCCGCAACGCCGCCGACGTTGCCCAGCGCACCACGCGCCGCGGCACCGTGGCCGCCGCCCAGGCGCTCGAGGCGATGGCGGAGATCAGCAAGGTCACCGGAGCCGCCGTTCCCGCCGTGGTCGAGCTGGGCGAGAAGTCGCAGCGCATCGGCAAGATCACCGACGCCATCGCCGCCATCGCACGTCAGACCAACCTGCTCGCCCTCAACGCCGCCATCGAGGCGGCGCGCGCCGGCGAGCACGGCAAGGGCTTCGCCGTCGTCGCCGACGAGGTGCGCAAGCTCGCCGGCGAGAGCGCGCGCGCCCTCGAGCAGATCCGCAAGCTCGCCGCCGAGATCCGCGCCAGCGCCGTACGCACCGAGGAGCAGATCCTCGCCGCCAGCGATCGCGTCGCCGCCGGGGAAAGCATCATCCGCGCATCCGCCGACGCGCTGACCCAGATCGACCGCGAGATCACCGGGGCGCGTGCCGCGGTTGACCGCATCGTCGAGGCGGCAGACGCGCAGCGCGGCGAAGCCGAGATGCTCGCCGGCGAGATCGAGGCGCTCGCCAGCTCCGCCGAGACCAACGCCGCCACGGCCCAGCAGGTGAGCGCGGTCGTCCAGCAGCAGACGGCCGGCATGGCCAGCATCGCGTCGAGCAGCCAGCAGCTCGCGCTGGTGGCCGAACGACTGAAGGGATCGCTCCGCCGCTTCGAGCTGTAGCGCCCCGTCGTTAGCATTCGCTCATCGTGAGCGATCCACTTGCACTCCTGCCGCTGGCGCTCGCTGCCGGCGGGGGCCGGCTGCGCGCCGCCGGCGACAGCACCGAATACGAGACGCAGCAGCTCGTCGCCGCCGGCCTGACGCTGCTGCAGCGCAGCGCCTCGCTCGTGCGCGCCTTGAGCGGAAAGCGGTCGGCGATCCTGCTCCCCACGTCACCGGTCTTCCTCACCGCGCTGGCAGCAAGCGAGGGCCACGGCGCCGTGCTCGTCAACCCGCTCGCTGCACCGGCGGAGATCGCCTTCCAGTGTCGCGACGCCAACGTCGGCGCCCTGTTCACGAACTCCGCGTTCGCGGCACGCGCGCCGAAGGACGTCGTCGTCGTGCTGCTCGACGATGCGCCACGAGCCGCGCGCGTGATCAGCAACGGCTCCTCGCGCGACGTGGATCTCGGCTCGCACTTCGGGCTGTCGCTGGAGGGGGAGCGTGACGTTCCCGGCCGCGACGAGGAGGCAGCGGTCGTCTATACGTCCGCCATGCGAGGAACGCCCCTCGGTGCCGTGCTCACGCACGCGAACCTGCTCGCCAACGCGCGATCCACGATGGAAGCCGCTTCGAACACCGCCGGCGATCACGTGCTCGCGTTGCTTCCCTTCGCGCACCTGTTCGGCCTCACCGTCACCGCCAGCGCGCCCCTGCTCGCCGGCGCCCGCGTCACGACGATGGACCGCTTCAATCCGGTGAAAGCAGCCGAACTTCTCGCGGACGGCATCACCGAGGTGGTAGGCGTGCCATCGGTGTTCATGGCCCTCCTCTCCGCCTTCGAACGCAGCGGCGTGAAGGTTCGCGGCTCGGCGCTGCGGCTCTGCATCTGTGGTGGGGCGCCCCTCGCGCGCGAGCTCCAGGATCGCTGGGCCGACGCGACCGGTGTGGAGCTGCGCCAGGGCTATGGGCTCACCGAGGGCGCGCCGGTGTGCCTGTTCAACCGGGTGCAGCTGCCCAATGCCCGCGGCACGCTCGGCGTCCCCTTGCCTGGCGTGGAGGTCGCTGTCCTTCCGCCGGCGGCGTGGACAGAGTCAGGAATCTCCTCGGACGTACACGGGTCGCCGGGCATCACTCCGCTCCCGGACGGTGAGGGCGGCGAGATCTGCGTGCGCGGCCCGAACGTCTCCCCCGGCTACCTGCACGGCGATGATGCCGGACTGCCACGCCGCGATGGCTGGCTCTGCACCGGCGACGCCGGCCGCCGCCATGCAGATGGCACGGTGACCTTCATCGGCGTGCTCAAGCCCATGTTCACGCGCAACGGCTTCAACGTCTACCCGCGCGA
>CAMLIU010000150.1 GCA_946479995.1 uncultured Gemmatimonadota bacterium
CGGTGCGTCAGGTCCTCGTACGGCGTACGGAGTACGAAGTACATCAGTTGTAGTTGTGGTCGCCGTCCTACGGACTCGCCACCGCAGTGGTAGTCGCAGCCAGCTGTTCCTGAGCTCCCCCTTCCCCCAGCTCTCCCCCCTTCGCCAGCGCCATCCGGAACAGGATCGGTCCGACGATCTGGTTCACGGCGAGCGTCGCGAGGAAGAGCGTCCGGATCGGGTCGCCGCGGGTCGGGTACACTTCGGCGATCACGGTGGCGAGACCGATGGCGACGCCCGCCTGCGAGATGAGGCCCATCCACACGAGATTGCCCGTCTGCGCGGGCACGCGGGCCCAGCGCGCGCCGACGCGGCAGCCGGTCCAGATTCCCGCCGCGCGGACCAGCACGATCGGCACGACGAGCGGCCAGATCGTCACCACGTCCTTCACCGCCATCGCCGCGCCGGCGAGGGCGAAGAAGACGACGAACACCGGCGCGCCCGAACGCTCCATCGCGTGGCGCAGCGCGTCACCGTCGCCGTCGCGCGAGGTGTTCTCCATGACGAACCCCGCCGTGAGCAGGGTGAGCAGGGTCTCCACGTGGACGATCCGCGCGATCTCCGAGCCGAAGAAGGTGACGAGCACGGCGAACAGCATCAGCTCGCGCTTCACGAATCGCAGGTAGAGCGCGACCGCGGCGCCGAGCGCCGTGCCCACCACCACGGCCCCGCCCAGCTCCCACACCACGCTGCCGAGCGAGATGGCGGCCACGTCGCCCGTGGTGGGAGGCACGAGGGCGCGCGCGATCGCGAGCACGGCGCTGAACAGCATGATGACGACGACGTCCGACACGAGCACCACGCCGAGCGTGGTGCGCGCCACGGGTCCGCGCGCGCCGGTCTCGGTGAGGAGCGCCATCGTCACGGCGGGCGAGTGCACCACGGCGATGGACGCGAAGAGCAGGCTGAACCCGATCATCGTCGGCGTCGGCGCCCCCTGCAGGAAGGGGACGTAGTCGCGCAGCCCGATCAGCAGCGCCGCCAGCGCGATGAAGGTCAGTCCCAGCTCGCTGGTAAGGATGAGGGCGATGGCGCGACCGCGTTCCCGCAACTCGCTCCATCGCAGCTCGGCGCCGGCGAGGAAGGCGATCAGGGCGATGGCGAGCGAGCTCACCGGCGCGAGCTCCTGCGTCGCCTCCACGTTCACGATGTCGAGCGCGGACGGGCCGAACAGGACGCCGGCCACCAGGTACCCGACGATGCGCGGCATCCGGAACGAGACCGCCACCTCACCGCTGGTATACGCCGCGAGGATGAGGAACCCGAAGGTGAGCAGCGAATGGGCGCTGCTCGTGCCCGTGCCGAGCGGCAGCACGAGGCGCACACCGCCGAGCAGCAGCGCGAGGATGATGATGCGTCGCATCGCTCAGGCGCCTCCGTCGGTGGCGGGCGGCCCGTCGAGGGGACGCAACAGCGCATGCCGACGCGCGATCAGCGGCGCGAGCACCGACTGCACCAGCCGCGCCGACATCAGGTCGGTGAGCAGCACCGACGCGATGGATGCCGTGAAGACGAAGTAGGGCAGCGTGCCGCCGTCCTGGTACACATAGTTGAGCGCGATGGCGAGGGCGAGCCCGCCCTGGCCGACCAGCCCGCGTCCCCAATCCGGACCGAGCACCGGGAGCATCCCGTTCATGCGCGTGACGAGGCGCGCGCCACCCACCTTGGCCAGCGCGCGCACGGCGAGGAACAGGATCACCGGCAGCACCCACGCCGAGGTGCTGGGCTGCCAGGCCGCACCGGCGAAGACGAGAAGCACGAAGTAGAGGGGCCGCTCCACGTGCGCGATCGTCGCCGCCAGCTCGACGCGGTTGCGCGACGTGTTGACGAGGATCGCACCGAACACGAGCGCGGCAAGGAGGGGCGAGAGACCCGAGAAGGCCGCCGCCCCGCTGACGAGGATCACCCCGCCGGCGAGCGAGACGAAGATGCGGTCGCTGTCGCGCTCGTCGCCGACGAAGAGGTGGAAGAGCACCCCGCCGATCACCCCCATCCCCAGCGTGATCACCATCCACTCGGTGGCGGTGAGCGGGCGGTCGTTCACCATCACCGGCCGGTGCCAGACGCTGGCGAGGAGGCCGAACGAGACCACGGCGACGACGGCATTCACGAGCACCGAGGCACCGAGCTGCGTCACCTCCACGCCGCGCTCGTTGAGTTTCCTTGCCGCGAGCTCCACGCCGGCCGAGGACGACGCGGTGGCAATGCCGGCGAGTGCGGCCGCGGGAAGGGCGGCCTCGAGGTACGAGATCTCGTACAACCACGCGAGCACCACCATCTCCACGCCGCCCACGAGTACGAAGGTGAGCGCGGACTCGGCGAGGGCGAGGCGGAAGGCGATGCCCGGCACCTTCACGAGGTCGGGCAGGTACATCCGCATTCCCACCGCCGCCCCCATCCACCCGAGCGCGAGGGTCGTGATCGGCGCGAAGCTGTCCACCACCTCCGGCGTCAGCACGCGCGTCACGTGTGGTCCCAGCACGATACCGAGCAGCAGGTACTCGGCCCCGGAGACGACGAGGTACTTCCGCCCCAGCCAGCCGAACACGACGTGCGCCGCCAGGTATGCGCTGGCGGCGACGATGACGAGAAGCAGCGTGCTGCTCACGGGCGGGAGCCGATGTCCATATTCGACGCAAAGTGGCGCGTCGTCACCCGGGGCGCCACCACTGGCGCATCACGTAGTTTCCGGACATGAGCGACGACACTTCCATCCTCGATGCGCTCGAGGCCGACATGAGCCCCGAGGCGGCGGCGCTGTTCACGACGCTCGCCACCGAATACCTGGCCACCACGCGCACCGGTGACGGCCCGGTGAGTACCTCGCGCACTGGGGAGGAGCTCGCGGCGCGGTTCGACGAACCGATGCCGCGGCAGGGCGTACCGCTGTCACAGGTGGTGGCGCGCCTCCGCGACGAGGTGATCCCCGACTGCAATCATCTGTATCATCCACGCTATGCCGGCCACCAGGTATCGGCGCCCCTGCCGGCGGCGATCTGGACGGAGTCGGTGACGGCGGCGCTCAACCAGTCGGTCGCCGTGGCGGAGATGTCGCCAACGGCGACGGCGCTCGAGCACCGCGTGATCCGCTGGATGTGCGACCTCGTGGGCTACGGCCCGCGCGCCGGCGGCACGCTCACCAGCGGCGGCACCGAGGCCACCTTCACCGCGCTGCTCGCCGCCCGTTCGGCCAGCATTCCCGACGTGTGGATGGAGGGGATCGGCGACGACCCGCCGGTGGTGGTGTGCGGCGAGCACGCACACTACGCCGTGTCGCGTGCCGTCGGGGAGCTCGGGTTGGGGATGCGCAACGCCGTGGCGATCCCGTCGCGCGACTGGCGGATGGACGTGGAGGCGCTGCGCGCCACGCTCGACTCGCTGCGCGACGCCCGCCGGCGCGTGATGGCGGTGGTCGCCACGGCAGGCTCGACCGCTACCGGCTCGTTCGACGACATCGAGGCGATCGGCGCGATGTGCGAGGAGCGCGGCATCTGGCTGCACGTGGACGGTGCCCATGGCGCGTCGGCGCTGCTGAGCGAGCGGCATCGCGACAAGGTGCGTGGCATCGGCCGCGCGCGCTCCATCGCGTGGGACCCGCACAAGATGATGCTCCTGCCGCTGAGCGCCGGCGTGGTGCTCGTGCGCGACGAGCGCGACCTCGACGCGGCGTTCACGCAGCGCGCGCCCTACCTGTTCCATGGCGAGGACGGAGGGCGCGTGCTCGACCAGGGAGTCCGCAGCTTCCTCTGCTCGCGTCGCGCCGACGTCATCAAGCTCTGGGTGGCGCTGCAGCGCTACGGCGCAGAGGGCATCGGCGCGCTGTACGACCGGCTGTGCGAGGTGGCGATGGCCATGCACGACCAGCTGGCGGCGCATCCGGCCTTCGAGCCGATGCATCGCCCGGCGTGCAACATCCTCTGCTTCCGCTGGATCGGCGACGGCACCCGCAGCGACAGCGAGCTGGACGAGATCAACCGCGCGCTGCGCGAGCGCTACAACCGCTCGGGCGCCGGATGGATCACCGCGACGAACCTCGGCGGCCGGCGGGTCCTGCGAGTGACGATCATGAACGCGCGCACCAGCGAAGCCGACGTGGCAGCCATCGTAGCCGGCCTGGATCAGGAGGCACGGCGCGGGTAGTGCGGGATGGAAGGCCGGAAGGCCGGAAGGGCGGAAGGCCGGGAAGGCCGGGAACTACTTCGCACCTTCTCGCCTTCTCACCTTCCCGCCTTCTCGCATTCTCGCCTTCTCGCCATCTCACCTTCCGGCCTTCCGCCCTCCATGCGCTTCGACAACATCCTCCAGACCATCGGCAACACGCCGGAGGTCCGCATCAACCGTCTCTATCGCGACGTCGCGCCGGACGCGGAGGTCTGGCTCAAGCTCGAGCGCGCCAATCCGGGGGGGAGCATCAAGGACCGCATCGGGATCGCGATGATCGAGGACGCCGAGCGGCGGGGAATTCTCGGTCCGGGGAGCGTGATCGTCGAGCCGACGTCGGGGAACACCGGGATCGGGCTCGCGATGGCGGCGGCGGTGAAGGGGTATCGCCTGATCATCGTCATGCCGGAGTCCATGTCGGTGGAGCGGCGGCGCGACATCGCGGCGTACGGTGCCGAGCTCGTGCTCACGCCGAAGGAAGCGGGGACGAAGGGCGCGATCGCCAAGGCGGAGGAGATCGTCGCGAGTACGCCGAAGGCGTGGATGCCGCAGCAGTTCCAGAATCCCGCCAACCCGGAGATCCACCGCCGCACGACGGCGCAGGAGATCCTGCGCGACTTCCCCGAGGGGCTCGACGTGCTCATCACCGGCGTCGGTACGGGCGGGCACATCACCGGCGTGAGCGAAACGCTGAAGAAGGCGTGGAAGAACTTCCGGACCTTCGCCACGGAGCCGGCGAAGTCACCCGTCCTGAGCGGTGGCGAGCACACGCCGCACAAGATCCAGGGAATCGGCGCCGGGTTCGTGCCGGAGAACTTCCATGGCGACGTGGTGGACGGCTTCATCCAGGTGACGGAGGAGGAGGCATACACCTTCGCCAGGCGCGCCGCACGCGAGGAGGGCATCTTCGTCGGTCCGTCATCGGGCGCGACCCTCGCCGCCGTGGCGAAGAAGCTCCCCGACCTCCCCGCGAAGGTCCGCGTGCTCGCGTTCTGCTATGACACGGGGGAGAGGTATCTCTCGGTAGAGGGACTGTTCGACTGAACGTGAACCGTGAACGGTGAACCGTGAGTGCGTTGAAGGCCGTTACGGTTCACGGTTCACCGTTCACGGTTCACGGTTCACGAGGTTTCGGGAGGCAGCATGCAGAGCAGACAATTGCGTTCGCTGAAAGTTTCC
>CAMLIU010000151.1 GCA_946479995.1 uncultured Gemmatimonadota bacterium
GCCCAGTCCTTCTCGGTGATGGAAGGTGCGCTCACCGCCACGCCGGGCAGGTTCATCCCCTTGTGGCTGCGGATCTCGCCGCCGTGCAGCACGCGGGCCGTCACCGTGCGCCCCTGCACCTCGAGCGCGACGAGCTCGATGAGGCCGTCGTCCACGAGGATGCGGTCGCCGACCTTCACGTCGTCACAGAGGTGGTCGTAGGTTGTGGGGAGCTGACCGGGCTGCACGTCGTCCTCGCCGGCCACGAGCACGACGTCCTCCCCGTCTTTCACGACACGCGGCGCGGCGAGGTCACCGATGCGGATGCGCGGACCCTGCAGGTCGCCGAGGATGGCGACGGGGCGACCGAGGGAGGTGGCGACTTCGCGAACCATCGCCACCGTCTTCGCGTGCTGCTCGTGCGTGCCGTGCGAGAAGTTGAGGCGGGCGACGTTCAGCCCGGCTTCCATGAGGCTGCGCAGCGTATCGCGGTTCGCGGTGGACGGACCGAGCGTGCAGACGATCTTCGTACGAGGATGAGCCACGGAACGGGAATCGGGGGTGCGAAGGCGAGCGGGTGCGGCGGCCTCGGCACGCCCGCACCCGCTCTGTCGACTCAGCGCGCGTCGGCCATGGCGTGGCCGAGCGACGCGGATTTCTTCGACAGGCCGGCGGTGAGCGAATCGAAGCTCTTCTGGAAGCTGGCGAGCCCCTCGCGCAGCAGCTTGTCGGTCACGTCGGTGAGGTCGATTCCCACCGCGGCCAGGTCGGCGAGCGTGCGTTCCGCCGCCGCGTAGTCGGCGTCCACCGTGCGCTCCACCACGCCATGATCGCGGAACGCGTCGATGGTGGCGGGCGGCATCGTGTTCACCGTGTCGGGACCGATGAGCTGCTCCACGTACATCACGTCCCGATATGCCGGATTCTTCGTGCTGGTGCTCGCCCACAGCGGGCGCTGGAGGCCGGCGCCGGCATCGGCGAGTGCCTGCCAGCGTGCGCCGGAGAAGCGCTCGCGGAAGAGCTTGTACGCCATCTGCGCATTGGCGATGGCGGCGCGACCACGCAGCGCCAGCACGCGGTCACGCGCCGCGCCATTGAGGGTGGCGGCAAGCGCGTCGAGGCGCTTGTCCACTTCGGTATCCACGCGGCTGACGAAGAAGGATGCGACGGACGCGATGCCGGCGACCGGCTTGCCCGCCTTCACGCGATCCTCGAGGCCGGCGAGGTAGGCGTCGATGACGCTGGCGTGCGCCTCGATGGCGAAGAGCAGCGTGATGTTGACGTTGATGCCCGCGCCGATGAGGGTGCGGACGGCGAGCGCACCCTCGGCGGTGCCGGGCACCTTGATCATCACGTTGGGGCGGTCGACCATTGCCCACAGCCGTTGCGCCTCCGCCACCGTCGCGCGCGAGTCGTTCGCGGCGGCGGGAGAGACCTCGATGGACACGTAGCCATCGGCGCCCTTCGTCTCCTGATAGACGGGAGCGAAGATGTCGCAGGCATCGCGCACGTCGGAGGTTTCGACGAGCTCGAAGAGCTCCATCGCCGTGAGCCCTTCGGGCGCCGCGCGGAGCTGGTCGTCGTAGGCGGTGCCTTCGGCGAGCGCCTTCTCGAAGATGGTCGGGTTCGACGTCATGCCGGTGAGGGCGTCCTCGCGGATGCGACGCACGAGATCGCCATTGCGGAGGATGGTGCGGTCGATGAAGTCGAGCCAGATGGATTGTCCGGCGTCGTGCAGCTGGCGAAGACGATTCTCAGGCATGGCGTGGCAGGAAGCGGCGAAACGAGGAGCGACGCGCCGGGCGCGCGTTCACCTGTTTCAACATACACGGCACGTGCCGCAGGCGTCAGCGGAGCGTGACCGGAGTCACACCGACGCCAGTCGAGTCGGATGATCGTACACGAATGGCGGCGCGCGACGAGTCAAATGTTTATCAGTCGAGGCAGGCGCGCGTCGACAAAGAACGCCGAGGGACTCGCGCGAACGCGCACGACCTTTCACCTTTAGGCGTTGCTCAGGTTGGTCGCATTGTCGCGACCAGTTCGTCACTGCCAATTGCGCACGCGTGAAGCGTTGGCGCTGCGGCGTGACCGAATGCCGTCTTGCAGGGTGTCGAGCAGGGTCGCGTACGTCGGATCCCACTTGCCGCACCGGCGTCGCTGAAGTCGTCGTGACGTTTTTCGCCGCTCCGCAGAACCGTGGCGATTCTCTTGCAAGAGGGGGCAGCACCAACGCGGAAAACCTGGTTCGTCGGAGCGGGTCGCCACGACCAGGCGTTGCAGCAACCTAGCAGGTCCTATTCTGCTGCCGCGGCACGGGGTGTGCCATTCCCCGAGTCCGGTAGAATGCGACGACTCTCGTCGCACCCGCAACCTCGCCCGCGGGGAACGAGAAAAGAGGGCGACGGCGACGGAGGACAAGAATGAAGACTCGGATTTCGGTGTTGTACGCGCTCGGCCTCGCAGCCGCCATGACCCTTGGCGCGACGACGACGGCCAGTGCACAAAGGCGCGCGACTTCGCAGAAGCGCATTCCAGTTCGGAAGGAAGTACCGGTGACGCCGCGGGTCGACACCGTCACGGTGACGCGCGTCGACACCGTCACGGTGCGTACGACGGACACGGTGTCCACCACGGTGGTGCGCTATGACACCGTGACCCGCATGGTGTATCCGCCGCTCCAGCGGCTGCCAGGGCTGTTCTTCGGCCTCGGCGCCGGCGCGAACATCCCGATGAACAACATTCGCGCGATGTTCAAGGACGGTTACGCGATCCAGGGCCAGGTCGGCTACTTCCCGACGAACAGCCCCCTCGGTATCCGTGCTGACGCAACGTGGGGCAAGCTCAATCACTACGACACGTCCTGCCCGCAGTGCCTGAGCCCCAACGTCTGGACGGTCGGTGGTGACGTGATCCTTCGCTTCCCGCTCGATCGCACGAGCAAGCTCAATCCGGTGCTCTACGCGTTCGGTGGTGGCGGCTGGTCGCACTTCGGCGACATCAAGTATCCGGAGCAGCTGATCAACGCTGGCGGCAACCCGAACAAGCAGGCGGACCTCGCCGGTGGTCATGCGTACTGGGACGTCGGCCCGGGCATCGACTTCAGCGTCGGCAACCTGCACCTGTACGCCGAAGGCCGTTACATGACGATCTTCACCAAGGCGCAGGCGGCGAACAGCGAGAACCTGCACTCTCACATGTTCCCCGTCTACGGCGGCATCAAGATCTACTAAGCTCACCAGGTACCGATGGAACACTTGCTGCGGAGGGAGTGAACATCACTCCCTCCGCAGTGTAGTTTCAGACCATGATGCGACTTCCCTCGACCTCTCTCCAGCTGAGCCTGCTTCTCCTCGCTGCCCCCGTCGCAGCGGCGAGCGCTCAGACCAGTGGCACCCCGGCCTCCGATTCCGTCCCCGCCACGTCCCGCGCCGACTCGACGCAGAACGGGCATAGCTGGCTCGTCGCCCTGCTCCGCAAGGTGGCGCGCCGAAGTGACGAACCGGTGGCCGACACGAGTGCGTACGACGCCGAGGAAGTGACGGCGGAGTCGGCAGCCCGATCGGCGCGCCGCGTCTTCCACTCGCGCAAGGACAGCCTCGAATACGAGAGCGCACGCACCAGGGCCGATCGCTCCAGCGGCTTCCGCGTGGTCGTGGACCTGTTCGCGCATACCCTCTACGTGATCGACGGTGCGGACACCCTCCGCGCAGCGCCGGCGGCCACGGCGATGAACGCGTCGCTCACCTTCGGCAAGAAGACCTGGCGCTTCGAGACACCGCGCGGCACGAGGAAGGTCCTGTCCAAGGACAAGGAGCCAACCTGGACGCCGCCCGAGTGGCACTACGCCGAAGTCGCCCTCGAGAACCACCTCAAGCTGCGCACGATGCACCGCGGCGATGTGATTCGCCTGCAGGACGGCACCAGGCTGCTCACGCGCGGCGACGAGGTCGGCGTGATCTATCCGGGGACGAAGGAATTCGTCCCGATGGTCCTGGACGAGCACGTCGTGTTCGACAACACGCTCTTCATTCCGCCGGCGGGCACCAAGCAGCGCACCATCAAGGGCGAGCTGGGCCACTTCCGCCTGGCGCTCGGCGACGGGTACCTGTTCCATGGCACCCCGTACGCAAACTCCATCGGCTCGTCCGTCACGCACGGCTGCATCCGCCTGCAGGACGAGGACATCGAGTGGATGTACGACAACGTGCCCGTGGGTACGCGCGTCTACATCTACTGATCGCAGCACTGCAGGATGAAGACGAAGCGCCGGTCGCGAATCACGCGACCGGCGCTTCCGTATTCACCCCTCCCCGCGACCGTCAGCGCTTGATCAGGACGGGCGTGCCGATGGGCACCACACTCCAGATCTCGTCCATCTCCTCGTCCGTGAGCGCGATGCAGCCGTTGGTCCAGTCCACGGTGCGATGGAAGGCGCCAGTCCTTCCCTTCCCGTTCGGCAGGCCGTGGATCATGATGTCGCCGCCCGGCGACACGCCGAGAGCCTCGGCGCGGGCGCGGTGCGCGACATCCGGATAGGAGATCTGCAGCGCCAGGTGGTACTGGCTGTACGGATTGCGGTTGTCGATGTAGAACAGCCCTTCCGGCGTGCGGCGGTCACCGGCGCTGATCTTGTCCTGTTCCACGTCGGCGCCGAGCGCCACGAGGTAGGTGCGGATGGGGCGGCCCATGTGATAGAGGGTGAGGCGATGCGCCTTCTTCTCGATCACGATGCTGTCGGCAAGGGCGATGGGACCACCGCCGTGGACCGGACCGGAGATGACCGGCAGGGGAGCCTCCACCGGATGACTGGCGGGCACCGTCGGCACGGCGGTGAGGATTCCAAGCAGGATGGCGTGCAGCATGGATGCGGCGGGAGCGAGGAGATCGAACCCGGCGGACTCGACCAGAAGGCCGAGTCCGCCATTCCTCACTAGGACGATTCAGGAGGGGAGGGAGATACCCGAAGCCGACCCGAAGGCGGGGGCTGCTGCCCCCAGCTTCAGGCCGGAGTTGGTGACCTGCATCACCGGGAGGGCGACACGCTCCTAGTGACCCTGCTCGTACACGATATCGACCGGGATGTTCTTCGAGGCAAGGCGGGCAAGGTCAGCCTGAAGGGTCGGCCCGATGACCCCGCGATCGGTGTAGAGCCTACCGACGCCGGCATAATCACCGTTGCCCTGGAGGGTGAGGATCTCCCGCGACAGCGCGTCGGCAGCCTCGCGCATCTTCGCGAAGTTCACGCGATACCGGCCGTCGGCCTCGCGAGTGAAGGCACCCATGTCCTGCAGGAAGTTGAACGCGACCACGTTGGCGCGGCCGTGGGCATCGGCCGCCCCGAAGCGCACGGAGCGGAACAGGCTGGCGAGGAAGGTGACGTAGTTGTCCTCGA
>CAMLIU010000152.1 GCA_946479995.1 uncultured Gemmatimonadota bacterium
CTTCCATGATCGGATCTCCCATTCCATGCAGGTATGCGCGCCAGCCATGCATCACGGCTGTGCCGAAGTCTCTGGCGACGGCATAACTTACGGTCAGCGTCTGACGGGCAGTCGCAGCAAGCCTCGCCATGCCTCGACGCTCGGCGAGCGTGGCAGCCCGTTTTGCACGCTCCCGGACTCGCGGGTAGTTGCCGAGGTGACGCGCCACGATCGACTGCCCGATGAGGGCGCGCACCTTCAGCTCGTCGGAGCCCTCGCGCCGGCCCATGGCCGCAACCCGCCGATATCGCTCCGTCGCTGCGTCGAGGTCACCTGCCTTCCACGCCAGGCGCGCGCGCACTGCCTCGACTCGGCCGCGCTCGATGGTGTCCACCTCAGGATCGGCCTCCACGTAGGCCTCCAGCATGGCATCGGCAAGCGCCACCGCACCGATGTCCTCGACGATCTCGCAGTAGGCGCGGAACCGACCGGTGAGCGACCGCTCACTCGTGGGGCGCACCGGATCGACGCGATGCCCCATGGCCCAACGCTCCTCACCGAGCGTGGCGTGGACGCTCTCCGCCACCGCGGCCAGGTGCGCAGCGCGCTGGTCGGCCGGCAGCAGACATGCATTCTCCAGCATCGCACCGACGCGCACCCACTGCGCATCCCCCTCGTCCAGCACGTCGCGGACGCCGGGCTGCGTCTGCCGGTATGCGTCGAGCACACGGCCGGGCCTGGGTGGAACTTTGCTTTCACGCATGTCGTCCAAGCTGTGATATTGCCTGCATCGCCGGCAACCACCGCCACGCATCAGACAGCATGCATGGAGCGATATGGCCCACCAGACACCTGTGATTGCCCATCCGGTAACCCCCATGAAGTCCGGCAGGGGCGGGACGGTGCTCGTTGCCTCCTTCGGAGGAGCGGAATTTGGGGCACTGTTCACTGACCTGACGACGGAGTTCACCCTGGAATTCGTCAGCGATCGTACCCAGCTCCTGACCGTTGCGATCGCCCGCCGACCGATCGCCGTGCTCCTCCCCGTGCGGGACGCGGCCGGAACGACGTGCGCGCCACTTGTCACGCGGCTGTGCGCCGAGGCGCCCGACGTGCGCGTGATCACGCTCTGGCACCCGGAGCGCGACCGCCAATGGCTGGCGGAGATCATCCGCGCCGGCAGCGAGCCATGCACGGTGACCTGCGCCGACGACGTGTCACGGTGCATCGCCGGCCTTCGCGCGACCGCTACGTTGTCGGCAGCCGATCTGGATGCGCTGCGGTCGCTGGTCGCCGATCTGCAGCCGGCGTGGCTGGTGGAGATCCTGCTCGCCGCCGTTCGCTCGGCGCATCGCGGCCTGTCCGTCGCGGACTTCGCGAAGGTCGTGGGCTACTCACGCCGCACGCTCGGCCGGCAGTCCGTCCAGGCAGGATGGCCGGCGCCGGAGGAGTTGATCGACTGGGGGCGGCTGCTGCGTGCCAGTCTCGTCCAGTGGCGCGAACAGTCCAGTCTCGTCGCGCTCGCCCACGCATCCGGATTCCCCGGACCGCAGTCGCTTCGCCGCGCGGCGGATCGCCTGCTCGGTGAGAGGACACCGCTGCCAGCCTCGCTGACGCCCCTCGGCGTCACCGCCGCGCTGCGTCATCGCGTGGGGCAGTAGGGTGTCAACTCCCTGAGAGAATTCTGCTGAATGTCTCACGCTGAGTTGCTCGTTGCCCATCCGGGAACGGTCGGGGGACCGTCGGACAGGTAGATTCGCGGCCCGACTTCCTCCGGACCTCGCTACCCACTGTCTTCGATGGTCAACCAAGGGACCGCTTCGACATCACAGAGTCGCCCGAAGTCGCCCAGGCGTTCACGCGCGCGGGTCGGCTCGCTCGATCAGCGCTCGAGCCTCGCGCGCAAGACGATGCCTCACCTCAACCCACCCGGTGCCTGCGTTGCCGTGCTCGCGTCCGGCGATGCCGACTGGCAGCGGGTGAGCACGTGGATGCTGGACGAGCTCACTTCCGTCATCCGGCTGCGGTCGCCCGATGACCTTGGAGCGCTGGACGACCGTCCGGACGTGGTGATCGTCGAGCGCGCGCTGCTCGGCGATTGCGGCGTCGCCCTCCGCCGCATTCGCCAGCGGCGGCTGACCGCGACGGTGGTCGTCACCGGGGCGCGTGACCTCGCGGACGTCGAGCACCTGCTCGACTGCGGGGCCGATGACGCGATCCCCGACGGTTCGCCCGTCCTCAGGGCGCGGCTCGGTGCCGCGGTGCGGCGCGCGCGCGCCCTCAACGCGAGCCTGCGCGTCGCCGTCGGCGACATCGTCTACGACCGCGAGCGCCGGCTGGTCGTGTGCGCGGGATCGATCGTCCGGCTGACGCGGACGGAGGAGGCGTTGCTCGACTGCCTGTTCAACTACATGCCTCGGCCCGTGACGGTAGCCGACCTCTCGGCCTTCGTCTGGGGTGGCGAGATGACGCCGGCACGGCGCAACCTCGTGCACGTCTACGTCGGCTACCTCCGTCGCAAGCTGGGCGGAAGCAGGCAGATGGAGATCCGCACCGTGCGTGGGGTGGGCTACGAGCTCACGGCGAAGCAGGACGGTCCGGCCCGACCCTGAGCGGGCCGCGCGCCGCGTCGCTCAGAAGTCCACGTCCGACTCGCGAAGGTCGAGCGCGAGCAGCAGCGCCGTCAGGTAGTGCTGTGCCTCGCCCGAGCCCTCCTCATGTCGCCGGTAGTGGTGGAACATCCGCGACCAGAGGGCAATCGACACCTGTCTCGCCTGGCGCGACGAGACCTTGAAGTGGCGGAAGATGCCGGCCACCTCGCCGGCGCTCGGCACGCGCGGGGCGAGCCGGGCAAGCGTGCGCTCGAGTGCCGCCGAGGCGGCACGCGTGTCGGGCAGGCGGAGGAACTGTGCCAGTCGCCCCTGCTCGGGGACGTCGGCGAAGCGCTCGAACGGATGAGAAATGGTCTCGCTGCGTGGCGGAACGGCGGAAGTCGCCATGGGATAGTCGAGGCTCAGTGGTAGCGGCCGGATTCGCGGATGAAATCGAACAGCTTCGCGCCCTGACAGTCCGGGCAGATCGCGACCAGGCCGTGAGCCGCGAACTCGAGCTGCACATGCTAGCACGAGTCGCGCGGACCGACCGTTACTGGATGGGAAGTGCCGATGTCGCCTAGGGCGAGCGCGGCGAAGACGGATTGCCCGCTTCCGCCTTCCGCGCCTCCATCGTCACCGGGTATCCCACGTAGTACCGGCTCCCCTCGCGCTCCTTCGCCGTCAGCTTCAGCATGCTCTTGAGGAACGGCACCAGCTCCCGCTGCACCGGCGTGACGATCGAGTCGGCGATCTCCGGCTGCTCCCAGAACACCTTCCAGTAGCTCTTCTCCGTCGCCTGCACCGAGTCGAGCTGGGCCGGCCCCGCCGCGCCGTGCGAGTTGGCGAGGAACGTACCCAGCGGCTCGTACACCGCGCGCACGCGGGCCGAATAGACCGAGTCGGCGTGCTGCAGCGCGGCGACCTGTGCACGCGTCAGCAGCAGCGAGTCGCTCTGGGCGACGAGCCACTTGTAGATGCTCGACGTGCGCTTCAGGTAGAACGACGTCAGCGAATCGGCCGAGCGCAGCCGGTAGCCTTCCGACGTCCTCACCGGTTCCACCGCCCGGCGCAGCCGCTGGAGGTCGTAGTCGGTGGACAGGTTGAGCGAGACGTCGAGCACGATCCGGAACGGATTGAGCGCCAGCGTGCGCCCCGGACGCGTGTCGGCGAAGCGCGGGTTCACGTCGTAGCGGAATGCCTTGTTCGTCGCATCGAAGCCGCGCACCTGGAGCAGCACCGGGTCGGGGGCGTTCGGCGAGCCCCAGCCGTGCAGGCCGTCGCTGCCGTGGAGCAGCTGGTCGAGCCCCGCCGAGACGTTCTGCAGGTAGAGCATCGGCTGCACGCGGTTGTCCCACCGCCGCGGCGTGGGAGGACTCCACTGCATGTTCACCGACTGCGTCCACGGCCCACGGCAGGCGTTCCGCTCCGGCACGCGACCGAGGTTCTCCGTGAGGCAGGTGCGCGCCGTGCCCGAGCCGTTGGCGAGGAGGCTCGTGATCCCCGTGGCCAGCGCGGGGTCGTTCGTGAGCGCCGGGTTGGGGACGAAGGCACGGTCGCCACCGCGACCGTCGCCGTTCACGTCACCCGACACCAGCGGCGTGAAGGGAAGGCCCGACTGGAAGCGCGCGAACATCGTGACGGTACCGATCCGGTTCGCCGCGAAGCCGCCGCTCAGCACCACGACGTGTCGCGCATCGGCCGCGTTCGGCGCCCACTCCACCAGGCGCGGATCGCCGAACGCCGCGCCGTCGAACCCGCGGTACTGCCGCCGCATCCCCTGCAGCGTGTACGACAGCGAGCCGTAGAGGGAGTACCTGCTGCGGAGCCGGAAGATGTTCGGCTCGAGTCCGATCGTGAGCTGCCCGCCGTAGCCACGAAGGTCGCTCACCCGCATCGACACCGGGCCGTACGCATCGCTGCGCCGCGATTCCGCCGGCGACAGAGCGCCGCTCGACGGATCCACCGCCCCCGTGGTCACGAACACCGGCCGGTTGTCCTCGCCGGCGAGGGTGAACTGCTGGCGGCCGGCGAAGTTCGCGTCCACCGTGCCCGGCTGCGACAGGTCGTACGACCCGAGCGCGTTCACCCGGAACACCACCGACCTGATGGTGGAGTTCCAGTTGAGCGCGGCGCGCCAGCTGCGCGGCACGTCGTAGTCGGGGCTGATGAGCGTTGCCGGCGGCGTGAGGTCGGCAAGGATGCCGCCGCCATCGGCGCACGTCGTCGGGATCGCCTGCGGGTCGCCGAACGACGTCCAGTCGGGCACCGGCACGGCGGCGCCCACGCACGACAGCACGGTCGTCGCTCCCGCAAACCCCGGCGCCGCCGTCGCCTCGGCGAGCACTCCCGGCTGCAGCAGGTCGCGGAACTCGCCGATGCCACCGCTGATGATCCCGCTCGGCCCGAAGCGGAACTGCCCGACCGGGTTGAACATCGCGCTGCTGCCGTTGTTGCGCGACCGGTTGTACATGTACGAGAAGCCGAGTCGCGGGCTCACGTGCAGCCGCGTTGGCGCGGCGCCGCTGCGCACGCCGAGCGCGTCATCCAGCGCGGGATTCACGGGCGGCCGCGAGAAGAATCCGTCCGCCTCCACGCGCGCACCGTACTGCAGGCTGAAGAAGCGTGTGGGTGCGAAGTAGTCGGAGAACGCGGCAGCGGAGTTCCACACCGAGCCGGAGCGCGCGGGCTGGCTCAGTGTCCGCGTATAGCTCGCCGGCGTGTTCGTGGCGAGATCCGCCAATGAGTGGTACGAGAAGACGCCGAGCCCGTTGCCGATACCCGTCTGCTCGAGGCCGT
>CAMLIU010000153.1 GCA_946479995.1 uncultured Gemmatimonadota bacterium
GACGCCCAGCTCCTTCTCGTCCTCCGTCAGCACGGCGAGGGCGCTGGCGAGGGGCTCGAGGACGAGCTCACGCACCTTGTAGCCGGCGCGCTCCACGCTCTTGCGCAGGTTGATGGCGGGCGACGAGCCGATGGTGACGAGGTACATCTCCGTCTCCAGCCGGGTGCCGCTCATGCCGATGGGATCACGGATGCCGTGATCCTTGTCCACCGTGTACTCCTGCGGGATGGCGTGGAGCAGCTCGCGGTCGGGCGGAATCGCCTGGGCGCGTGCGACCTCGTTTGCCCGATCGACGTCGGACTTGCTGATCTCGTCGTTGCTCACGGCGACGATCCCCTTCGACGTCATTGCTCGCACGTGCTCGCCGGCGATGCCCGTATACACGTCGGTGATCTCGGCCCCCGCCATGCGCTCGGCGTCCTGGAGTGCCTTGCGGATGGAGCGGGTGGTCTCCTCGATGTCGGAGACGATGCCGCGCCGCATGCCGGTGGTCCGGGCCTGGCCCACGCCGAGCACCTTGATGGAGGTGCCGCCCTGCGGGGTGGAGACCACTTCCCCGATGATGGCGGTGGTTCTGGCCGACCCGATGTCGAGTCCGGCGACGAGGCGGTCGGTGTTCATGGCAGTCTGGCGATCACTTGGTCGCGATAGCGGAGGTCGAGCTCGGCGGCACGCAGCTGACGCCGCGCGAGGTCGCGCTCTACGGGTTCGATGTCGGAAAGACGCGCGAGGGTCACGCTCGTCATGGTGCGCACGGGGACGTCGGCCACCTGCACCAGCAGCTCGTCGCTTCCTGACGAGCGGACAGAGCTGATGCGGGCGTAGAGTGAGGGCGCCTCCCGCTGCATCTGCCCAAGCAAATGATACACTCCGGCGGCGCGCGGCGCCGTGACCACGGGCGCATCCACCGGCGTGCGACTCGGGTCGAGCGGGAGGGTGACGCCGCGCTCGTCCACGGCGCGCAGCTCGGCGCCGACCGGCACCAGTGCCACGGGTCGCCGCTCGATCACGTCCACGACGAGGGTGCCGGGCAGCTTGCGCGACACGTACGCCGACTCCACCTGCGGGTGCTCCATGACGCGCGCGGCGAGCGGCGCGAGCGGATCCCACACGCTGCGGGTGGTGTCCACCTTGAGCCGCGCGAGCACGTCGCCGGCGGGGGTGTAGCGCAGTCCATTGACCTCGATCTTCCGCACGCGGAAGAACGCGAGGTGGCGGAGCGCGCGCGGCCCCCACAGCGGGCTGGCGAGGAGCACGAGCAGCAGGGCACCGAACAGCGCCAGGCGCCAGCGCGGCATGTGCGACTCCTCGGCGCCACCTTCGTCGGGTGAGGCAGTGTCGTCCTGCTCGTCGCGGCCTCTCATGTGGCGGAGCCTCGCAGCAGCTGCAGCACCTCTGGTCCACACCGGGTCACGTCACCGGCCCCCATGGTGATCACGAGGTCACCTGGACGAAGCGACGGCGCGAGCGCGGCGGAGAGTGCGTCGCGGGTGCCGCGCCACGAGGGCGCGCGCCCTTGGCCGCGCATGGCGTCGGCAATGAGGTCGCTCGTCACGCCGGGGATCGGCCGCTCGCGCGCCGGATAGACGTCCAGCAGGAAGACCTCGTCCGCTTCGGCGAGCGCCTCGGCGAACTCCGGCGCCAGGTCGCGCGTGCGCGAGAAGAGATGCGGCTGGAAGGCGACGACGAGCCGACGATCCGGGGCGGCCGAGCGGGCGGCACGGATGGTGGCGCGCACCTCGGTGGGATGGTGCGCGTAGTCGTCCACCACGAGCACCTTGTTCGCGTCGCCGATCAGCTGGAAGCGTCGCTCCACGCCGCGGAAGGCGGCGATGCCGGGCGCCATCTGCTCGACGGTGAGCCCGAGCCCGAGCCCGACGCCGATGGCGGCGAGCGCATTGCGCACGTTGTGCTCGCCGGGGACGGCGAGGCTGACCTCACCCTCGCGCTTGCCGTCGTACAGCACGGCGAACCGCGTGCCGATCTCCTCGCGCCGGAGGTCGATGGCGCGAAGTCTCGCGTCGGGCGACTCGAGGCCGTAGCGGATGACTTCCGCGCTGGGCGGCGTGGCAAGGGTGTTCGCGCCCGGATCGTCGGCACAGAGGACCACGTAGCGCGCGCCTGCGGCGAACTGCGCAAAGGCGCGCCGCAGGTCGTCGAGGTCGGCGTAGATGTCCATGTGGTCCGCCTCGAGGTTCGTCACCACCGCCACCGTGGGGGCGAGGGCGAGAAAGGAGCGGTCATACTCGTCCGCTTCGACCACGAACCGGTCGGCGCGGCCGGCGCGAAGGTTTCCCTTCCACAGCGACACTCGCGCGCCCACGTACCCGGTGGGATCCATCCCCGCGGACGCAAGCGCTTCCGTCGTGAGGACGGTGGTGGTGGACTTGCCGTGCGTACCGGCCACTCCCACGAGCATCGCGCCGGCGGTGGCCTCGCCGAGTGCCTCGGCGCGGCGGATCACCGGGACGCCGAGCTCGCGCGCGCGCGCCAGCTCCGGATGGTCCTTCGGCATCGCGGAGGTGACGACGAGCGCGCGCACGCCCTGCACGTGGTCCGGTGAATGGCCGGCGCACACCGTGATGCCGCGCGCGGCGAGGTCGGCGGCATTGCCCGGGTTCGAATCGCAGCCCGTGACGCGCACGCCGCGCAGGGAGAACAGCTCGGCGAGAGCGCTCATCCCCGCGCCAGCGATGCCGACAAGATGTATGGGGCGCGGATCGGTGGGATCGAGGAGAGACATCAGCGCCCTGAATATACCTATTGCGAGTCGAGCTGGGCGAGGATGCGGCGCGCGATCGTCTCCGCGGCGTGCGGCCGTGCGCGCATGGCGGCGCCTTCGGCAAGGCGCGTCATCGCCGCCGGATCGTCGAGCAGGCCGCGGATCGTCGAGTCGAGGCGGTCCACGGTGAGCTCGGCCTGCGGGAGGTTGATCGCCGCGCCCGCTGCCTCGAGGGCCCTGGCATTCGCCGTCTGGTGATCCGCCGCCGCCGTCGGCAGGGGCACGAGCACGCCGGGGATCCGCCAGGCGAACAGCTCGGAGGTGGTCATCGCACCGGCGCGGGCGAGGGCGATGTCGGCGGCGGCGTAGGCGTCGGCGATGGGCGAGAGGTACTCGCGCACCCGCACGTTCCCGCCGTCCAGCGGGGCGAACTCCGCGTGGCTGGCGCGGCCGGTCATCCAGATCAGGTACAGCTGCTCGGGCAGGCCGCGCTTCACCCAGTCGGCCACGACGCGGTTGATGGCGAGCGAGCCCTGGCTTCCGCCGTAGATGAGCAGCACGTGCCCGCCCTGCTCCGGGAATCCCCAGGCGCGACGCGCGGCGGCGCGATCGGGACGCGGCTCCGGCGGTGGCTCGATCGGCGCCCCGGTATCCACGAAGCGCGTCGCATCGCCGCCGATCACGCGCCCCGCCTCCGGGAACGCGAGGTAGTACTCGCGCGTCCAGCGCCTGAAGGCGCGGGCAGTGAGGCCGGGATGACTGTCTCCCGCCTGCTGCACGATCGGGATGTGATGCCGTACCGCATTTGCGAGGGCAACGCCGGCCGCGTAGCCGCCCGTACCCACGACCAGCCGCGGCTGCTCGCGCCGGACGAGGGCATGGAGCGCCCGCCATGCACTCACCGCTCCGACGAGCGTGCGCCAGTTCTGCCAAGGCCGGCTCCGATAGAGCGGATGCAGGTCGAGCAGCAGGTGTGGAAACTCGGTGGTCGGCAGCACGGTGCGCTCGATGCCACGCTGCGCGCCGACGAAGATGGGCTGCACGTCGGGCGCGAGGCGCACGAGGGTGCGCGCGATGGCGAGGCCGGGATAGAGATGCCCCCCCGTGCCGCCGCCGGCGAAGAGAACGGTGCGCGTCACAGGCCTGTCGGGTCGGTGGCGCCGCTGCCGACGACCCGCTCGCGCGTGCTGCCGATGTTCACGAGGATGCCGGTGAGGAACATGGTGAGCACGATGTTGGACCGCCCGTAGGACACGAAGGGCAGCGTCAGCCCGGTCGTCGGCAGGAGGCCGATGACCACGCCGACGTGCAGGTACGCGGTGATCACGGTGACGAAGGTGAGCCCGACGGCGACCAGTTGCAGGAAGGGCGAGCGCGCCTTGCGCGCGATCCGGAACCCGAGCAGCGCGTACGCCGCGAAGGTGAGCGTCACCGCGACGATGCCGAGGAACCCCCACTCCTCGCCGATGTTGCTGGCGATGAAGTCGCTGTACGGGAATGGCAGGAAGCCGTACTGCTGCCGGCCCTGCCCGAAGCCGACGCCGAACATCCCTCCCGAACCCACGGCGATGAGCGACTGCTTGAGCTGGTAGTTGATCTGCGTCGGCGCGCTGCCGGGGTCGAGGAACGACGTGAGGCGCAGCAGGGCGTACTGCACCTTCTCGATCTCCTTCCAGAGGAGCGGGATGGCGAGCGCGAACAGCGCGACGAAGTGCGCCACCCGCACGCCGCCCACGAACAGCAGCACCGCGAGAAGGAGGGTGTACAGCATCGCCACCGAGAGGTCGGGCTCGAGGGCGACGAGGATGTCGAGCAGGCCGATGACGATGAAGAAGGGCAGCACCCCCTTCGTGAGACGCCGCAGCTGCTCGCCCTTCTTCACGATGAGCATCGACGTCCAGATGACCACGCCGAGCTTGCCGAACTCCGACGGCTGGAAGGAGCTGCCGAACAGGAAGCGCCGCGACCCGTTGACGCGCGGGGCGATGCTCTCCGGGAGCAGGAGGCAGAGCAGCAGGGTGGCGATGGTGACCCACATGATCGGCCACGCCCACTGCTGCCACTTCTCCGCGGGAAGCTTCGCCGCGACGGCGAACGCCACGACGCCGGCAAGTACGCCGGTGAGCTGCCGGCCGAGGTAGTACCAGCTGTCCCGGTTCTCCTGCATGGCGACGATCGCGCTCGCGCTGTAGAGCACGGCCAGCCCGAAGGCGAGCAGCACGGCCATCACGAACACGAGGCCGCGGGCCTCGGAGCCCATCCGCCAGCGGTCGCGCACCTGGGCGGGCGCGAACCCTCGTTCCTGCGGCAGCGCCGGCGTGGACGCCATCATCACCGACCCGCTCCTCCCTGCCCAGCGGCGAGCCGCTTGAAGGTGCGGCCCCGCTGCTCATAGTTGTCGAACATGTCGTAGCTCGAGCAGGCGGGCGACAGGAGCACCGCATCTCCCGCCACGGCCGCCGCCCGCGCGCGTTCGATCACGTCCTCGAACGTTCCCGCCACGCGTTCCATCGGCACGCTGCCCTTCAGGTCCTGCTCCACGATCGGCCCCGCCTCGCCGTACGCGATCACCATCTTGACGGTGCGCTTCAGCTCCGGCGCGAGGGCGTCGTAGGGCTC
>CAMLIU010000154.1 GCA_946479995.1 uncultured Gemmatimonadota bacterium
AGATGCAGACGTTCACGCTGTGGGTGAACGTGTACTCGTCGTAGTCGCGGATCGTGGTGAGGCCGATGAGCGACGACTCCTCCGTGAGGATCTGGTCGACGATGCCCTGCACCACCCGCTTGATCTTCTTGACGTTCGGGCTGCGGCCCATGCGCACCGACGTCATGAGCTCGCGGGTCACCGACACCGACTGCGCGTACGTCTTCTTGGCGATCTCCTTCGAGCGCTGGACCGACTTGTCGTCGATTGCCTGCTCCATAGGCTCGCCCAGCTCGAAGGCATGCAGCTCCTGCTGTGCGAGCCTCCCCGTGAGGTGCTCGAACCGTATCGCCGGCGGCTCGTTCGATGGCGCGAGCAGCAACGCGAGGAAACGCGACCAGTCCCGCACCGACGGCGCGGTGTGCAGGTGCAGTGAGCCGATCCCTGTCCCCTTGAACACGGACAGCAGGTGGCTGAAGCTCGCGTAGTTGTCGAGGTCGAGCCTGAGGCGCACACCGTTGACGAACACGAACTCGCCCGACACGCGGATCTCGAGCTCCTGCTCCCGCTTCAGCAGGTCGGCCGCCAGCGAGGCGAGCTCCTCCGTGGACTTGCTCACCGCCGCGTTCTCGAGCGGGTAGAGGCGGATCGCCCGCAACGCCGCGTACAGCGCCACGATGAGCGCCTTGCCCGACCGGCGGATGAGCGCGTCGCCGCTCGAGTCGTTGAGCGAGCTGGCGAGTCCCTGCGCGGAGCGTGAGTTGGACGGCGGCAGCGGGTGCGGCGCCCCCGAGTGAGGGCCCGTCATGCGCCGGTCCCCCGCAGCGCCCGCGTGACGGCATTGCGCACCACCACGTCCTTCTCGTTCGCCGCCTTCTGCAGCGCGGCGTGTGCCGAGACGGATGCGATCCTGCCGAGCGCCATCGCGGCGCACGCGCGCAGCTCGGCGTCGGCGCGCGGGCCGAAGAGCGACTTCGCGTTCAGTATACCCTCGAGCGTGGCCACGCCCGCGTCGCCACACATGCTGCCGTAGGCTTCGAAGTACGCCATCTTCTCGCTCAGGTCGGCGTCGCGCACGCCACGCCCCTTCACCGCGGCCTCGATCCGCGGGAGTGCCGCTCGATACGCGCGCCCCTGGATCGAGCGCACTGTGGCGATGCGCACCTCGCGCTCTGAGTCATCGAGGCCGCGCTCGAGCGCCTGCATTGCGCCGGGCGTGCCGATCTCGGTGAGGGCCTGGACCGCCGCCACCCTGAGCTCCACGTCGGACTCCGCCAGCACCCGCGCCAGCGGCGAGACGGCCGCAGGCGTCTTCAACGCGCCCGCACGCCGCGTCGCTTCCAGGGACACGGCGCGATTGTCGGAGTTGATCAGCTTCACCAGTTCCGCGGTGTTCTGCGAGCCCAGGCGCGTAGCGGCCTGCTCGAGCAGCGGGCGCAGACTCGGTGTCTGCATGCGCCCGAGCCAGTCGAAGACCGTGCCCAGCGCGCTCGGGCGAAGCTGCTCGAACAGCTCTTCCAGCTCCGCGCCCGACGGGAGCTGCTCCGACTCGTCCATGGACTGCAGCATCTGCGACAGCGCGTCCGGCGCACTGAGTCGCGCCGAGAGCGTCGTGAGCTGTTCGCGCACCGACGGCTGCAGCTCGGCCGCCCGCTGCGAGGCGACCTGCGCCTCGCGCAGCAGGTAGGCCACGTTCTGGAACTGACTCCCGGTGAGCATGTGCAGCATGAAGCTGTCGAGGATCTCGGCCACTTCGGCGCGAATGTCGGGATCGGGCTGCTGCTCGAGGATGTCGAGCAGGAGAGCAACGACGCTCTGGCGCAGGTCGCGCTCGTACTCGCGCTTGACCTCCGTCTGGAGGTACTCGATCTCCTTCTCGTCCAGGAAGTAGAGCGTCGCGTCGAAGTCGGACATGCTGACGACGCCTGCCCGCGTTTCCTCCTCCTCGTCGCCCCCATCCATGTACGACGCCGGGTCGATCTGCTTGCCGGTGGGACTTCCCCCCGCCGCCAGCTCCTCCCCGCCGGTGAGCGCTTCCCCCCCCTCCGTGACCGGGACGGTGGCATCCACCATCATGTCCACGTACCGGTAGCGCAGGAAGGTGAAGTCGCCCTGCCAGAGGAGGGTCAGGAGGTCGTCTTCATCGGGCGACGCCTTCCGCACGCGCTGAAGGATGTCGAGCAGCCGCCCGAGCTCGTCCTCATCGAAGCCGCGCAGGAAGCGCAGCTCGCGGATGCCGTCCTTGTAGAAGGTCCACGGCAGGCTGTCGCTGCTCTTCGACCGTTCCTCCAGCACTACTTCGCCCCCGTACTTCACCTCGCTTTCGGTGAAGGTCAGCACCAGCTCATCGGCCTGATCCCAGATAGGCACGAAGCCGGCACGCAGGGCTTCCTGCGCGGCCTTGTAGACGGGATTGTTGGGGAGGTAGAGCTGGTGCGCCCTCGCGGCCTTGCCGAAGAGCCTGAGCAGCTCCTGGATCAGAGGCAGGTCAACGGTGGCTGGGACGTGCTCGAGCTCCCGCGCGGGTGGGGCCGACGGGGAGGTCACGTTTCAAGAATACCCATTTCCATTACTTGCACCACATCCTTGTCACCTCGGCCGCTGACGCACAGCAATACGACGTCGCTGGTGGTCCAACGGTCACGCTGCCGCTCGATCCAGGCGACGGCGTGCGCTGTTTCGAGGGCCGGGATGATCCCTTCCAGGCGGCTCAGGGTGCGGAAGCCGGCCAGCGCTTCATCATCCCTCACGGAGACGTACGTTGCGCGGCCGCTGTCCTTGAGGAAGGAGTGCTCCGGTCCCACGCCCGGGTAGTCGAGACCGGCGGAGACGGAGTGCGCCGGGTGAACCTGCCCGGCGTCGTCCTGGAGGAGATAGCTCAGCGCACCGTGCAGCACACCCGGCACGCCGCGCGTGAGCGACGCCGAATGCCGCTCGGAATCCAGTCCTTCTCCCGCCGCCTCGACCCCCACGAGCTCTACCGCGGCGTCAGGGACGAAGGCGTGAAAGACACCCATCGCATTGGAGCCGCCACCCACGCACGCCACGACGGATTTCGGCAGGCCCCCCGTCCGCTCGAGCACCTGGGCGCGAGCCTCCACGCCGATGATGGCCTGGAAGTCACGCACCATGCGGGGATACGGCGCGGGCCCGACCACGGAGCCGATGATGTAGTGCGTGTCGGTGACGTTTGTCACCCAGTCGCGAATCGCCTCGCTCGTGGCGTCCTTCAGGGTGCGTGTGCCGCTGGTGACGGGAACCACCTCGGCGCCGAGGAGCCGCATGCGGAAGACGTTGAGCGACTGCCGCCGCATGTCCTCTTCGCCCATGTAGACGCGGCACTGCAGGCCGAACCGCGCGCACACCGTGGCGGTGGCGACTCCGTGCTGCCCTGCCCCCGTCTCGGCGATGATGCGCGTCTTCCCCATGCGACGGGCGAGAAGCACCTGGCCCACGGTGTTGTTGATCTTGTGGGCGCCCGTATGATTGAGGTCCTCGCGTTTGAGCAGCACGCGAGCCCCCACCAGCTCCGAGAAGCGAGGCGCTTCGCTGAGCGGCGACGGCCGACCGACATAGGTGGCCAGCAACATTGAGAGCTCGTCCCTGAAGCTCTGGTCGCGGCGCGCCTTCTCGTACGCCATCTCGAGCTCGTCCAGCGCGGGAATGAGGGTCTCGGGCACGTAACGCCCGCCGAAGGCACCGAAGCGGTCGGATTCAGGCGTCAGCGACGCCGACGGATTGCTCATGAGTTGCCGGCGGCCTGAGCCGCCGCGATAAAGGCGCGAATCCGCGCGTGATCCTTGACCCCGGGCGCCGATTCCACCCCGGACGACACGTCCACCACACTTGGCGAAACGTAGTCGATGGCTTCGGTTACGTTCTCCGGCGTGAGGCCGCCCGCGAGGATCACCCGATGTCCGCGCTCCATCGCGTCCAGCGACTCGCCGAGCTCCAGCCACGGGATCGCGACGCCGCTGCCACCGAGCTTTCCCGTCACCAGAGCGTCGACCACGAGTGCATCGGCTTCGTCCGCGAGCGATTCCGCGTCGTCGGGAAGTCGGCCGTCGGGAGTGCGCACCACCGCCCACACCTCCAGACCGGTGGCGGCCCGGACCGCGTGTACGCGTTCGCGGCTCGATACGCCATGCAGCTGGATCACCTGCAGGCCGACCTCCCGCGCGATCGCCGCGATCTCTCCCTCCGGCTGGTCGGCGAAGACGCCGACCTTCCGGGCGCGCCGTCCGGCCAGCGTCTCCTTCGCCTGCTGCGGCAGCCGCTGGCGCGGTCCTCCGGCGAAGATCACGCCGAGGTAGCTCGCCCCTGCGGCGTCCGCGTACTCCGCGTCCACCGCGCGGGTAAGGCCGCAGATCTTAACCTCGACCACGGGTCCTCCTCGGAACGCCCGTGATGTCGCGCGTGGCCTGACGGGGATCGATCGACGCGGACAGCACCGACCCGACGAGCACCGCATCCGCCCCGATCGCCGCGTATCGCTCCACGTCGGCGCGGCGCTCCACGCCGCTCTCGGCCACCCCCACCACCTCGGGGGGGATGCGCGGGATCAGTCGATCACAAGTGGCGGGATCAATGACCAGTGTCTCGAGGTTCCGGTTGTTGACGCCGATCATGGTCGCCCTGGAGCGAATGGCGGTCTCGAGCTCCTCTTCGTCGCGTACCTCGACGAGCAGTTCGAGACCGAGCGCACGACCTTCATCCACCAGCGCGATGAGGCGCTCAGGCGGAAGTGCGCGTGCGATGAGCAGGGCGGCCGATGCGCCCAGCACGCGTGCTTCCACAAGCTGGATCACGTCCACGTGAAAGTCCTTCTTGAGGATCGGCAACGGCACCGCCGCCCGCACGGCGGCCAGGTCGTCAGCTGTCCCGCCGAAGTGTCGGGACTCCGTGAGGATCGACACTCCGGCGGCTCCGCCGTCGCGATACGCCCGGGCCTGCTCCACGGGATCGAGCGCAGGCGCGATGTCGCCCTTCGACGGCGAGCGGCGCTTCACCTCCGCGAGAACGCCAACACCGTCCTTTCGGAGCGCGGCGGCGAGGGAGGGGGGCGGCGCCGTGTCGCGCATGGCGGCGACGAGACGGGGTCCGTGGTCGCGTCGCAGGGCCGCGGCACGGTCCGCGGCCTCCCTGACGATCGTGCCGAGCGTCCCGCCTGGCGGGCTCCAGCGAGAATATGCTTGCACTTCGGGGCTTGTTCGGATAAGCTATTCGGTAGCTGTTCGGGCAGCCGAAGGCCGACGCCCGTACGCGGTCGCGATCGCCACTCTTGCCGCAGGAGCCGTCACCATGCCGCTGACCAAGCGTCAACGCGAAATCCTAAACTACCTGACGCTCTACACGGAGC
>CAMLIU010000155.1 GCA_946479995.1 uncultured Gemmatimonadota bacterium
GCAGCTACTTCCTGGTGTTCAACACGATCCTCAACTGGGACAACCTGAACGCCGGTCGCACGCTCGACGCGCGGTAGTCGGCAGTTCACGGGAAGTGCATAGGCGAGGCAGGGGATGAGACATCGTTCGTGCAGATGGATGCTCACGGTGCTCTTCTCCTGCCTCGCATTCGTGCCGGCGGGCGCGCAGGTGGTGCGAGGCAGCGTCGTGGACTCGGCGACCTCGCGTCCGATCGGCGATTTCACCGTGCAGCTGATCGACTCGGCCGGTGCGAGTGTCGCGGCGGCGCTCGCGCAGCCCGGCGGGCGGTTCACGCTGCGCGTGCCGGCGGCGGGCACCTATCGGCTGCGCGTGCTGCGCATCGGCTTCCGTCGCACGCAGACCACGCCGTTCGTCGTCGGCGCCCGCGAGACGGTGGAGCGCACGGTGGCCATGCCGCAGGTCTCCGTGGCGCTCACTGGTATCCGTGTCCTCGGCGCACAGCGCTGCGAAGGCCTGCCCGACGGTGGTGACGCGCTCGCCACCGTGTGGGAGGAGGCACGCAAGGCGGTGGAGGCCGTACGGCTCACCGGAAACGAGCAGCGCCTCCTCATGCGCGTGCGCGACTATACGCACGATCTCTCGCTCCGCGGCAACGTGACGTCGAACGAGGAGAGCCACGAGCGGGAGGGAATCAGCGCCCGCCCATACGCGAGCCCGGACGCGGCGAGCATGGCGCGGAACGGCTACGTGCGGCCGGAGGGTGACGGAACGATGTACTATGCGCCCGACGCCGACGTCCTGCTCTCCGACAGCTTCGTGAGCACACACTGCTTTCATCTTCAGCGCGATGCCGTGACGGGCGACTCGCTCATCGGCATCGCCTTCGAGCCGGTGCGCCGCCGGCCGCCGCCGGACATCCGCGGCGTGCTCTACCTGGATCGCCGTAGTGCCGAGCTGCGCGAGCTGCGCTACTCCTATACGTCGCTCCCCGCCGCCGCTGAGGGGCACGACTTCGGCGGCCGCGTGGCGTTCCAGCGCGTGCCCGGCGGTGCGTGGATCATCCGCGAATGGGTGGTGCGCGGCCCCGTGTTCGCCGTGAAGCAGCAGGCCGACTTCTCGACGAGCGGGCTCCCCGTTCGTGGCGTGCCCGCGGCGTCACGCGGTCTGGACTCCACCCTGGCCGGCATGCACGTAGGCGGCGGCGAGGTGCTGGTGGCACGCACGCTCGGCGGCGCCACGGTCTGGGCACGAGCGTACGGCAGCGTTCGAGGCACGGTGACCGACAGCGCGACGGGCAACGCGGTCATCGGCGCACAGATCGAGCTGCGCGAAACGACGCATCGGACGCTCGCCGACAGCGTGGGTGCCTTCCGGCTCGACAGCGTGCCACCCGGTGCCTACACGCTGCTCGTGAACGTGCTGACGCCGGTACGGTACGCCAGGTCGCTGGCGGTGCGCATGGACAGCGGCGAAGTGCACGCCGCGTTCGTGCTTCCGGTAAGCACCCTCGCCAGGGAACGGTCGGCTCGGGAGGAGGCGCGCCTCGCGGCGCAGTGTGCCGAGCTGCGGGCGGCGCGGAATCGCGAGATCGACTCCACCCTCGCCGAGCCAGTAGAGGGGTGGGCACCGCGCGGTCGTGACTCTGCCCAGGTGAGGCGCGCGGTCAAGGGAGCCACGGTGGTGCTGCAGGCGGTCTTCGATACCACAGGACGGATCGAGCGCAGCTCGGTGCGCGCGCTGCGCGGCGGCACGAGTCCGGCGCTCGCTGCGGTGCGCACGGCGCTGTTCTCCCTCGCCCCCGAGGTGGAGGAGCCGGTGGCAGGATGCAAGCTCCGGCGGGTGATTCTGCTGCCCTACCGCAAGCCCTGACTTCCTGCGGCGCCGGCGCCCTTAGTCGGCTGGCACATTCGTCGCCCGGAGGTCGTCGTACTCCGGGTGCGTGTCCATGTAGTGAGCGAAGAAGTCGCAGGCGGGGACCACCTTCTGGCCCGCGGCGCGCGCGTCGTCGAGCGCGCGCCGAGCGATGGCGCTGGCGACACCGCGCCCCTCGACCAGCGTCGGCACCGCGGTGTGGACGAAGGCGGTCACGTTGCCGTCGCGCCGGTACTCCGCCACCGCCTGCAAGCCGTCAACGGTGGCGGAGTAGCGGGAGCGCTCCGGCTCGTGCTGGACGGCGATCGGGGATTCGGAAGAGTCGCTGGTTGACATCGGCTCCCTTGGAGAGAAGTGGGTGGACAATGCCTACGCGAGACTCGCGCCGCGCGGACTGTGCCGTACGTTCGGCACCTGCTGTCGGGTCCGCTCGCCGACACGCTGGCACGCTGCACGCGCTGAGGCTCGTTCGTGATTCACGCCTCCCCTGTCCAACAGAGAGGCGCAGGTGCGCATGCCCTGCGTCGATTCATCGCGGCACTCGTCGCTGCCATCACCTGGTCCTGTGGTGGCAGCATCACCGGTGTCGACGCATCGCGGAGCGGGGTGGCCACGGTCACCGTCGCTCCGTCGGCGTTCACGCTGACCCTCGGTGGCGAGGCGCCGCTCCAGGCGACCGTACGCGATGGCTCCGACCGGATCCTGCCCGACGTCCCCGTCCTGTGGTCGGTGAAGGATTCCTCGATCGCGCATGTCTCGCCGACAGGCGTGGTCACCGGGCGCGGCGTGGGCAGCACGCAGGTGGCGGCGAGCGCGGGAGGCGTATCGGCCATCGCGGCGGTCACGGTGCAGCCGCCGCCGGTGGCGAGCGTGCTCGTGCAGCCGCTCACCCAGTCGCTCGTCGTTGGCCAGAGCGTCACCTTCACCGCGACACCGCGTGACGTGAATGGCGCTGCGCTCAGCGGTCGCGTGGTGTCGTGGTCGTCGAGCAGTGATGCGGTGGCCACCGTCTCGCAGACTGGCGAGGTGACGGCGCGCAGCGCGGGCATGGCGACCATCACGGCCATGAGCGAAGGAAAGTCGGGCACCGGCACGGTGACGATCGACGCGCCGGCCACGCCGCCAGCGCCGGTCACGCCGGAGGTCGCCAGCGTCGCGGTGCAGCCATCGGCGGCTACGGTGCAGGTGGGTGGGGCGACGACGCTCACCACCACGATAAAGGACGTCACGGGCGCCATCGTCACCGATCACGCGGTCACTTGGACATCGAGCAATGTCGCCGTGGCCACGGTCAGCGCGTCCGGTGTCGTCACTGGCCAGGCAGCCGGCACCGCGGTCATCTCGGCGACGAGCGACGGCAGGAGCGGAAGTGCGACGGTGACGGTCGTTCCAGTACCCGTCGGCAGTGTCGCCGTTGCTCCTTCCTCCGCCGCACTCGTGCCGACGCAGGTTCTCTCCCTCTCGGTGGAGGTGCGTGACGAGAACAAGGCGGTAGTGACGGATCGCGCCATCACCTTCACGTCGAGCAACCCTGCTGTCGCCACCGTGTCGGCGACTGGTGTCGTCACCGCGGTGACGCCGGGCTCGACGACCATCACCGCGACGAGTGAGGGAAGGACGGGAACGGCCGCAATCTCCGTCGTGCCCATGCCGGTGGGGAGCGTGACCGTGAGCCCGGCCACGGCGAACGTCAGTGCCGGCCAGACGATCACCCTCTCGGCGACGGTGCGGGACACGAGCGGTGCGGTCGTTGCCGATCGCGTGGTCACCTGGCAGTCGAGCAACAGCTCGGTTGCCACCGTATCCAGCGCCGGTGTCGTGACGGGGAAGGTTGCGGGCACCGTGACCATCACGGCGACGAGCGAGACACGATCGGGGAGCGCTGCGGTGACCGTGCAGCCGGTACCCGTCGCGACGGTGACGCTCGCCCCCACCAGCGTGACACTGGAGCCCGGCCGGACAGCCACGCTGGTCGCGACGACGAAGAACGCAGCAGGCACCGTGCTCACGGGTCGTGCGGTGACGTTCAGCTCCGACAACGCCGGCGTCGCGCGCGTCTCGAGCGACGGCGTGGTCACCGCCGTGGCACCGGGTGCGGCGACGATCACCGCATCGAGCGAGGGGAAGACCGCGACGGCGACGGTGACCGTCCAGCCATCGGTGGCCAGGGTCGTCGTGTCACCGGAGGAAGCCAATCTGCGGCGCGGCGGCACCGTGCAGCTCTCGGCCACGGCGTACGACAGCTCCGACCACGTGATCGTCGGTCGCGCCGTCACGTGGACGACGAGCGACGATCACGTCGCCAAGGTGAGTGACACAGGGCTGGTGACGGCGCGGCGGAGCGGCACGGTGACGATCACGGCGACCATCGACGGCCGGAGCGGATCAGCGAAGGTGCGGATCACCAATTGAGGGCCGAATGAACGAAGCCGGCGTGGTCACAGGTGACCACGCCGGCACGGATTGATTTCACTACGCACTCGTCTTCCAGCTTTCAACTTCGTCTTTCAGCTTTCAGCTTTCAGCTTTCGACTGTAGTTCAGAGGCGCCGGTCGGAATCGAACCGACGAATAGCAGATTTGCAGTCTGCCGCCTTACCACTTGGCCACGGCGCCGTGCCTCAAAGCTAACCGCTCCTCACCCTCGCGCTCAACCCGCGATCACGAACGGATGCGGTGCACTCGCGGCGGCGCGGCTCCTGCCTACAGCTTTTCGCATGACCGATTTCGGCCACCTGACCCCCGAGGAGCTTCCGCCCGTCGCCGGCGAGCGACGCAGCGCCACGCGCCGCCACCTCACGGTGCTCTGGAACCTCATCTTCCGGGGGCTACGCTCCGTCGGCGTCAGGGCCGGCCGCTTCTACACCGCCGTCGGGATCTTCCTCGTCGCCGGCGTGGCCATCGCCATCGCCGGCACGCTCGCCTTCGCCGAACTCGGCGAGTGGGTGCGCAGTGGCAGCACCCAGGCGTTCGACGTCGCCGTGCTGCAGTGGCTGGGAGCGCACCATACCAGGCTGCTCACCGCCGCCGCCGTGGAGCTCACCTACCTCGGCACCGGTACCGTGGTACTGACGATCGTCGGTGTAGCGGCGCTGTTCCTCTGGCACACGGAGCACAAGCACTCGGCGCGCCTGCTCCTCGCCGCCGTGGCGGGGAACATCCTCCTCAACGGCGCCCTCAAGCTTGTCTTCCACCGCCCGCGGCCCAGCGTGTTCGACTGGCAGACGGTGGCCGTGAGCTCGTCGTTCCCATCGGGACATGCGATGAGCGCCACGGTGTGCTACGGCACCGTGGCGTACCTGGTGGCGCGTCTCCAGAAGCACCGCTGGTCACGGGTGCTCACCCTCACGACCGCCGTCATCCTCATCCTGCTCATCTGCGTGACGCGCCTCTACCTCGGCGTGCACTACCCATCCGACGTCGCCGCGGGAATCCTCGTCGGCCTCGCGTGGGCGAGCTTCTGCATGGCGACCCT
>CAMLIU010000156.1 GCA_946479995.1 uncultured Gemmatimonadota bacterium
AGCGCGCCACCTCCTGCAGCCCCGACTTGATGTACCGGATGTCGGTGATCTGCGAGCCGAGGTGGAAGTGGATCAGCTTGATGATGTCGAGGCGCCCCACGGCGCGGAGCTTGTCCACCGCCTGCATGAGCTGCGCGGCGTTGAGCCCGAACTTGGACTTCTCGCCGCCGCTCTCCTTCCACCGGCCGAAGCCGGACGACGCGAGCTTGATGCGGATGCCCGCCGTCGGCATGACGCCGAGCTCCTCCGCCGCGGCGAGGAGCACGTCGATCTCGCTCAGCTGCTCGATGACGATGAACACCTGGTGGCCGAGCTTCTGCCCCATGAGGGCGAGGCGCATGAACTCCTCGTCCTTGTAGCCGTTGCAGACGATGAGGTGCTCGGTGCTCTCGGACAGGCCGAGCACGGCCTGCAGCTCGGGCTTGGATCCGCACTCCAGCCCCACCCCGTGCTTCGCGCCGAACTGGACGATCTCCTCCACCACGTGGCGCTGCTGGTTCACCTTGATCGGATAGACCGTGGTGTACCCGCCCTCGTAGTCGAACTCGCGGATGGCGTTCTTGAACCGCTCGCTGAGCGCCTCGATGCGGGAGCGCAGGATGTCGGAGAAGCGCAGCAGCACCGGCATCGCGACGCCCTGTTCCTCGAGATCGTTGGCGAGCTCGTACAGGCTGAGCTGCCGTTCCGGATGCTCCTTGTCCGGGCGGACCACCACGTGTCCGTGCTCGTCGATGTCGAAGAAGCCCGCGCCCCACCCTTCGATGTTGTAGAGCGCGCGTGCCTTCGCGATGTCCCAGTCAGCCTTGGAGCTGACTACCTCTGCGGTCTGCGTTGCCATTGGGGGAAAATAACAGGTCGGACGGTCGGACGGTCGGACCCATTCGCGGCGCTGCGCGCCGCTCTTCGTCTGACTGTCGGACCGTCACGGGTACAGGGCCTCCACGCGCCAGCCATCGGCTTCGCGCCGGTAGAGCCGCCGCTCATGGAGGCGGCTGGGCATGTTGTGCCAGAACTCGATGCGTTGCGGGACGATTCGGAAGCCTGACCAGTGGGGGGGACGGGGCACGGGCTCGCCATCGAACCTGCGCTCCATCTCGCGCACCCGAACGTCCAAGAGGTCCGGGGAATCCATCACCTGGCTCTGGAAGGACGCCCATGCGCCAAGCTGGCTTCCGCGGGCGCGGGAGGCGAAGTACGCGTCGGCCTCCTCGGCATCCACCGGCACGGCGTCGCCTTCCACCCGCACCTGGCGCTCGAGGGGCTGCCAGTGGAAGCACATCGCCGCGTGGGGGTTGGCGAGCAGCTCGCGTCCCTTCCGGCTCTCGTAGTTCGTGTAGAACACGAACCCGCGCTCATCCACCGCCTTGAGGAGGACGATGCGCACCGAGGGCCGGCCGCCTTCGCCCACCGTGCCCAGTGCGAACGCCGTGGGCTCGGGAAGCCGCTCGGCCCCCACGGCGCGGGCGGTGGCAAGCAGCTCGACGAAGCGCTCGAAGGGCTCGCTGACCGGCGCGAGGGGCGTCATGCTCGCGCGGTGCCCCGGAGGGCGCTCAATCGTTGCTCCCCAGCACGCCGCCGATCACGCTCCCCAGCACGGCCGTACCGAGCATGCTTCCCTCCTGCACCTGCCGGCCACCGGCGCGCGGCGCCGAGGCGATGATGCGGTCGGCGAGGCGCGAGAAGGGCATCGTCTGCAGCATCACGCGGCCGGGACCGGCGAGGGTGGCGAAGAACAACCCCTCTCCGCCGAACAGCGCCGTCTTCACGCCCGGCACGAGCTGGATGTCGTACTGGACCTGCGACTCCATCGCCACGATGCACCCGGTGTCCACGCGCAGGACCTCGCCCGGCGCCAGCGTCTTCTCCCAGATCGCTCCCGAGGCGTGCAGCACGGCCACGCCGTCGCCGGTGATGCGCTGGAGGATGAATCCTTCGCCACCGAAGAAGCCTGCTCCGATGCGGCGCGTGAAGGCGATGTCCACGTTGGTGCCGCGCGGCGCGCAGAGGAACGAGTCCTTCTGCGCGATGATGGCGCCGTTCCACTCGCGCAGGTCCACCGGCTTGATCTTCCCCGGGAAGGGCGAGGAGAACGCCACGCGCCGACGGCTGCTCGCCGAATTGGCGAAGGTGGTGATGAAGAAGGTGTCGCCGGAGAGGGCGCGCTTCGCCCCGGCGAACAGCTTGCCGAGCATGCCGCCGCCCTGCCGGTTGGGATCGAGCGTGGTGTTCATCTCGATCCCCTGCTCCATGAACATCATCGCGCCCGCCTCGGCGATCACCATCTCGCCCGGATCGAGGGTCACGATCACCGCCTGCAGGTCATCGCCGATCAGCTCGTAGTCGAGCACGTCGGAGGATTGTGTCATGCTGTGCCTGGCCTCTGGTGAGGGTGATTCGTCACGGTGCGCCAGCAGGCGTCTCACCGCCGCCGATCACCGCTGGCGTGGCTGGCGCGGCGGGCGCGAGCTGGTCGCGTCCCTTCATCTGGTACGGGATGCCATTCACCATCCAGTCCGGCGCCGGCATGCCGCGCAGCTTGTTGTCGAAGAACTGCTGCATCCGCATCGCGACGTCCTTCTGGTTCGCCCGCTTGGTGGGGTTGTGCTCCTCGCCGTTGTAGTCGAGCAGGTACACCTCCTTGCCCAGCCGTCGCATCGCCACGAACATCTCGATCCCCTGGTACCACGGCACGGAGCCGTCGCCGTCGTTGTGCATCATCAGCAGCGGGGTGGTGATGCGGTCGGCCCAGAAGAGGGGCGAGTTCTCCATGTAGCGCATCGGGTACTGCCAGATGGAGCCCCCGATGCGGCTCTGCGTGTGCTCGTACTGGAAGGAGCGCGCCAGCCCGCTCTGCCAGCGGATGCCGCCGTAGGCGCTGAACATGTCGGCGACCGGTGCGCCCGCCATCGCCGCCTTGAACAGCGGCGTCTGCGTGATGATGTACGCCGTCTGGTAGCCGCCCCAACTCTGTCCCTGGATGCCGAGCCCGTCGGGATCCACGAAGCCACGGGCCAGCAGCGCCTGCACTCCCGGCACGATGGACTTCATGGCGCTCGGGCCGGGATATCCCGTTTCGTAATGGATGTCCGGCTCGAACACGAGGTAGCCGTTCGACGTGTAGTGCGTCGGGTTGATGACGTTGCGGCCGCCGGGCGGGACGTACTGATGGAGGTTCTGCGACAGTTGCTCGTAGAAGTACGCGATCATCGGGTACTTCTTCGTCGAGTCGAAGCCGGCCGGCTTGTACAGCAGCCCCTGCAGCGGCACGCCATCGGAGCTCGTCCAGTGCACGAGCTCCACCGAGCCCCACTTGAACTCCTTCTGCTGCGGGTTCGCGTCCGACACGCGCGTCAGCGACGCCAGCGAGCGACCGGCATACAGGTCGGGGAACTGCGTGAACGTCCCGCGCGTGACGACGTAGGTATCGCCATGCCTGGCGCGGGCGGGCATGCCGTACGCGACGTCGCCCATCACGATCTGGCGCGGCATCGCCTTCGCATCCAGGCGATCCTCGTAGAAGCCACTCGCCTTCGTGTCCTCGTCGAACGCGCGCAGCAGGAGCGGCTGGCGCGGGTCGAAGGTGCGATCGTCGCGATCGAGGTCCACGACCCGCAGGGTCAGGTGCTCACGCTGCCCGATGGAGTCGGTGACGAGGACGGGAACGCGTACCCCTGCCGGATCGAGCGCCCAGATGTCGAAGCGATCGTAGGCGAGGAGGGCGCGGTCGCCGTCCGTCCACCCGCCGATTCCCCACGGCGCCGGCACGCTCGGCGTGTCCCACGTCTCCTGGTCGAAACGGACTCCCTTCAAACCACCGGTGAGGTCGCGCTTCGTCTTCCTGGCGATGTCGTAGCTCCACCATTTTCCATCGTCGAAGTACACGATGAAGCGCCCGCCAGGCGAGAGCTGCGGCTCGAAGCGGATGTGCTGCGCGACGAGGGTGCGCGCGCCCGTGACGGCATCCACCGCGTACAGGTCGTCGCCACCCTCGCCCCACATCGCCTGGACGGCATACGGCAGGTCGGTGGTGAGCATGGCGCTGCGACCATCGTCACTCACTTCCACCGTCGGAAAGGAATCGTTGGCGAGCTTCACCATCTTCTTCGTCGCCACGTGCCAGATGGCGCCGAGGGAGCGGCTGCGATCACGCGGCGCCTCAACGCGCTGCTGCGGCTGGAGTCGCGGGTCCTTCCAGTGCCAGAGGTCGAACACCGCCTTGTCGGCGAGGGAGTCGGCCGGAATGGAATCCAGCGGCGCGTGGGTATAGCCGAACTGCACCGCCGACCCGTCGCGGGTGAACGCCGCGCGCCCCTCCGCCACGACCATCGAATCGCCCATCGCCGTCGCGGGAACGGCCAGCTGCGCGCCACCGGCGCCGAGCTTCGCATGGTAGAGCGCGAAGCGCGGGTGCTCGCGTCCGAACTCGGTCACGTTCGAGAGGAACGCCGCCTGGCGTCCGGCCCGGTCCAGGGTGAGGGAGCGGTAGTCCCCCGCGCCATTGAGCAGCACCAGCTCGCGCTCGGGCTCGGAGACACGGCGCACGTATGCGCCATCGCGGGCAGCATCACGCGACGTGACGACGTAGCCGAGGAACTTCGCGCTGTCGTCGAAGACGTAGGTGGTGACGTCCGCGATGCGGGTCTCGCGGCCGGTGTTCAGGTCGCGGAGCACGAGGGTGCTGCCGTACGTGCGTCGGCGACCGCGTGCCGCAGAATCGGCCACGGGGCGCGGCGCGCCGCCGGGCGCCGCTGCGGAGCGCGGCTCGCGCGCGGAATCGCGTGGGGCGCGCGTCGCGCTGTCCCCTTCCAGGAGGTACGCCACCACGCTCGCCCCCTCCCGCGGCAGGGCGAACGACTTCACGCGATCGATGCGGGTCACCTGTCCGTCGGCCAGGCGCACCAGCGCGAGTCCCTTGTGCTCGGGCGCGCGCGGTGACTTGCGGCGCGCCGCCTCGTATTCCGCGCGCGGGGCGGAAGTCTCCGTCACCGCCCAGCGACTGTCCGGGGAGAAGGCCGCGGGCGTCGGCCCCTCGTTGCGGCTGCCATGATAGCCGGCGACGAGCTGCGGCCGGCCGATGAAGCCGCGCGGCACGCGCCACTCGCGGTCGGCGTCGGTCGCGCGAATCACCAGCTCGCCGTCGCCCACCTGCGGCACGAGGCTGTACGCCACCCATCGGCCATCGGCGCTGAGCGTCGTGCCGCTGATGGAGCGCCAGACATCCCAGTCGGCGGGGGTGAGTGCACGTGGTGCACCCGACTGGGCGAGCGCGGTGGTCGCGCCGATCAGGAGGAGGGCGGCAGCGAGTCGAG
>CAMLIU010000157.1 GCA_946479995.1 uncultured Gemmatimonadota bacterium
GGTGCGCGGCACCACGGCATCCTGCACCACGAGCGCGGGCGAGATGCGGCCCATGGCGCCGAACGCCTTCTTGCGCCCCTGCCAGAGTCGCGCGCGCTCCTCCGGGTCCGCGGCCGTGTGCACACCACGCGCGCCGGCGGCGCGACAGAAACCGGCGACCCGCTCCACGTCGTCATCGAGGCCGGCGGCGGCGCCATCGAGCTCGATGAGGAGGACCGCAGCCGCGTCGGTGGGATAGCCGGCGGCGTAGATGGACGACTCCACCACCTGCACGGCCGCGGCATCCATCATCTCCATCGCCGCGGGGACGATCCCCGCCGCGATCACCGCCGACACGGCGTGCGCCGCGCCATCCACCGACATGAAGTCGGCGAGCAGGGTGCGCACGGCCTGCGGGTTCTTCGTGAGCTTCACGGTGACGTCGAGCGCCACGCCGAAGCATCCCTCGGAGCCGATGAATGCGCCGAGCAGGTCGTAGCCATCGGTCTCGCCATCGGGATTGCCGAGCTGCACGATCTCGCCGCTGGGCAGGAGGGCGGTGACGGCGAGCACGTGGTTCAGCGTGACGCCGTACTTGAGGCAGTGCGGACCTCCCGCGTTCTCGGCGATGTTGCCGCCGATGGTGCACGCGGTCTGGCTGGACGGGTCGGGTGCGTAGTGCAGCCCGAACGCCGCCGCCGCCCGACCGAGCGAGGAGTTCACCACGCCGGGTTCGACCACGGCCCGCGCATCGCCTGCTTCTATTGAAAGGATCCCCTTGAGCCGATGCAGGCCGAGCAGCACGACGTCCTCGGCGAGCGCACCGCCGGAGAGGCCGGTGCCCGCGCCGCGGGGCACGAAGGGGACGTTGCGCTCGGCGAGCAGCCGCACGACGCCGATGACTTCGTCGCGCGTGCCCGGGAAGACGGCAACGGAGGGTCGCTTCTGGTAGCCCGGGAGGCCGTCGGACTCATAGGTGCGCAGCTCGCCGGGGCGCACGAGGACCCGCCGCTCGCCCACGATGGCGCGCAGCGGCTCGACCAGCTCGTTCATGACGGAGGCGGACACACTACGGAAAGTGCACCGCTGCGCAGCTCATAATCCAGTGGCGTACGGAGCAGCACCACCTCTCCGTCCACCGCCACCCAGCCCTCGCCCTTCATCGTGATGCGCAGCCGGTCCGTGATGATGTCGTCGAAGTGGCCCGTGCGTGACACGGCATCGAGCCCACGCGTGATGGCGGTGGCGCCGATCAGCATGAGGCGGAGCCGCGACCGTCCCTTCACGACCATGACGTGGAGTCCGCGTCGTCCGTCCGGCACCCGCTTCCCGAGCACGGGAAACTGCAGCTCCCGCTCGCCCACACCGATGAACACGAGAGGCGTGCGGAAGAGCCTCGCTCGGCCGTCCACCTCGATCTCCACACCCATCCGCCGTACGCTGGTCATCATGCGCACCGCGGCGAGCAGCGACGCAAGGCGATAGCCGAGGTGGCGCTCCAGGTTCTCGCGCGTGCGCACGTAGCGCACGTAACCACCCACGCTGCTCGTGTTGAGGAAGACGCGACCATTCACCACGCCGACGTCCACCTTCCGTGTCTGCGGCTGCACCGCGAGCGCCACCGCTTCGGCGGCCACGGTGCTGATCCCGAGGTCGCGCGCGAAGTGGTTGAGGGTCCCGCCGGGGAGGATGGCGAGCTCGGTGTCCGAGCCGAGGAGCGCGCAGGCGGCCGTGGCGATGGTCCCGTCGCCGCCGGCGACGAGGATGCGTCGCGCGCCGCCCTGTACCAGGCGCTGCACGGTGGCGGCGATGTCCGCCGGTTCCACCTCGTGCACGTCGAACGCGCCGCTCGCGTCGAGCGCCTCGCGCGCCGCCGCCGCCGTGCCCGCGGCGTGGTTCACGATGGCCGGGAGTCGTGCCGCGTCAGCCAATGGCGCCCAGCCGCGGTGCGTGTTCGGGAAGCGCCACGGTGGCCTTGCGATCGAGCTTGCCCCATCCGACCAGCCGCCCGCTCAGCGCCGCGGCGAAGGAGCGCACCACCACCCAGTACATGACCTGGCGATACGCGAAACGCTGGATGAAGATCAGCCAGGTGAGCTGCTTCTCCTCGTCGGGCTCCATGAGGAAGGCCAGCACCGCCGCCACCCAGTCCACGAGGAGGAAGATGGCGTAGTAGGTGAGCACCTGCTCCAGGTTCACGAGCCCGTACGCGAGCCGTCCGTCCACGCTGTGCGCCATGGCGTTGAGCCACACGGAGAAGATGCTCAACACGAACATGAGGTCGGCGACCGGCGAGATGGCGGGGAGCAGGAGCTGGAAGAGGAAGACATTGGGCAGGGCGATGAACCCGAGTGAGCCGTACCGTCGCCGGAAGAATGCGTCGCGGTGCTTCCATGCGCACTGCAGGGTGCCGAACGACCAGCGGAATCGCTGCTTCGCCAGCCCGCGAAGGGTGTCGGGCGCTTCGGTATACGCGACTGCTGCATCCGCGTAAGCTACCGACCATCCCGCCCGTCGCATGGCCAGGGTGAGATCCTGATCCTCGGCCAGCGTATCCTCACGGAAGCCGCCCACCTCCAGCACCGCCGACCGCCGCCAGGCGCCCACCGCCCCCGGCACGACGGTGATGCAGTCGAGCAATGAAAAGGCGCGGCGGTCGAGGTTCTGGCTCGTCACGTACTCCAGCGCCTGCCACCGCGTGACGAGGTTGATGCGGTTGCCTACCTTCGCGTTGCCCGCCACGGCAGCGACGGAACGGTTGGCGAGCGGCTGCACCAGCTCGGCCACCGTGTCCTCGTCGAAGATGGTGTCGGCGTCGAGGCCGATCACCACCTCATGCCTCGCGAGGGCGATGCCGTGATTGAGCGCGCTCGCCTTGCCGCCGTTGGGCTTGCGATGCACGCTCACGCGCTGGTCGCCGCCGTACGCCGCCTCGCATGCCGCGGCGGTGCCGTCGGAGGAGCCGTCGTCCACGACGATTATCTCCAGCTCGCCCGCATAGCGCTGCGCCAGCAGCGATGCCACGGTGCGGACGATGACCTTCTCCTCGTTGTACGCCGGCACGATGACGCTCACGCCCGGCGTGAACGACACCGGTGCGTTGCGATCCTGGTGGCCCTTCAGTCGCTGGACGAGGGCGAGCATGCCGATGATGACCAGCCGCGCGATGCCGAGCGCGACGGCGATGCTGAAGATCCAGAACAGGGCCGTTTCGCCGGTGCCGAGCATGAGGAAGCCCGCCTTGCGCACCAGGCGGGTCGCCTCGCTGGCGGGGGGAAGCTGCGGCATGGCATCGTCGCGGGTGATGCCGGCGAGGTCGCCCACGAGGACGATCGTGTCGCCGCGCGCGCGAAGCGAATCGATGAGCGGGCCGAGCGCGGCCACCGTCTGCGAGCGATCGCCACCGGCGTCGTGCAGGAGGATCACGTTGCGCGCCGAATCCTGCGTGGTGGCGTTGATGGCGTTCGGCGCCTCGCGACGCTCGAGCACGAGCCGGATGATGGAGTCGGCGGGGATGCCCTTCCAGTCGTCGCCGTCCACGTGGAGGCCGATCGTCCAGTAGTGCCGCTTCGACGCGATCCCCACCGGCACCAGCTCGGCCGCCGTCGTCGGCTCGGCGTCGCCGAAGTAGGGCGGACGGAAGAACGCGGTGCGGCGGTTGATGTCCGCCTCGAGCAGGGACGTCGTGGCGTCGAGCTCGATGCGGTCGCGGCGCTCTCCCTCGAGCGCCATGTTGGGGTGCGTGTAGGTGTGATTGCCGATCTCGTGTCCCTCGGCGAACTCCCGCTCCACGATGCCGAGGTGGGTGTCCACGTTCTGCCCGACGACGAAGAAGGTCGCCTTCACCCCGCGCGAGCGGAGGGTGTCGAGGATCATCGGCGTCCAGCGCGCGTCGGGTCCGTCGTCGAAGGTGAGGGCGACGCGATGCGCGTTGCGCGGCTGCCCGCCCGTGCGCGTGAGCACATATGGAATGGGCACCTGCACCAGCGTCTGGCTGGTGATGAAGCCGGTGGACGGGTCAACGCGAACATTGCGCGCTCCCTCGTTCGGGAAGTAGGTGAGCTGCAGGATCTCCCCGGTGCCGTCGAACTCCGCGTCGTAGCCGGGCGGCATGCGACGCAGGCTGTCGGGGGAGAGCAGGGTGCCGTCCGCCGTGACGACGCTCCACAGCGAGGGATCCTCGCCCCCCAGGTGCCAGAGCGCATGTCCAGCCACGCCGAGCGCCTGCCCGACGCGCATCTCGTTGTAGGCGGTCGTCGCGTCGAGATACCAGAGGAGGTGATCGGTGGAGTCGGCGTCCGACCACGTCATGTACGGATTGAGCGAGACGGGATCGAAGTGCGGGCGCGGCTGGCCCGCGCCGCGCGCGGCGCGCATCGTCTCCTGGAAGTCGAAGATCTCGGCGCGGTGCACGTTCACCGCCTCGGCGTCGTTCCAGTCGTAGCCGTAGGCGCCGATCATCAGGATCAGCTTCGACGGCGGCACGAGCCGCGCGAAGCGCTTCGCCTGCGAGACATAGAATCGCTGGCTGGAGATCGGGCCCGGTTCCCCCTGCGGGTAATGCTCGTCGAACAGCATCGGGAACAGCTCGTCGTTCACCTGCCCCGCGCGCCGGACGTAAGCGTCGCCATCGCCCGCCGCGACCGCCTGGGTGGCGAGGCGGCCGATGCCGTGCATCGAGTTGCGCAGCTCCTGCGCGAAGGCGAGCACCTGCGGCTGCTGGCTCGCGTCGAAGCCCTCGAGGTCGAGGGTCGTGCCGGCAAGTCCGTACTTGAGCACGGCGTCATGCAGCTGGCGCACGGCGTTGGCGCGTGCCACCGGGTTGCCGAGGAAGCGCGCCATGACCTTCGCGTCGAAGCGCCCGCCCGCCGAGTCGCCGCCGGCAACGACGAAGTTGCTGAGCATGATGAACAGCGCCGGTCGTGACTCGGCCGGCCGGCTCGCCAGCAGGTCGAGCACCCTGCGATCCACGCGGAGCTGCAGCGAGTCGCCGGTGGCGGGAACGAAGGCCCACTCGCCGATCACCCAGTCCAGCTTGTCGAGATGCTGCGAGAGCGAGGAGAAGGAATTGTCCGCCCAGTTCACGTAGAAGCCGGCGACGATGGCGTCGCGACGTGGCGGCGCGCCGGCCACGTCGAGCGTGGGGACCACGTCGGGGCGGCGGGACTTCGTGGTGCCGTAGCGCCGCACGATCGCGGCGAGCTTGCGGCGGTACGCCGTGCGCAGCCGGTCCACCCGGGTGAACGGGCCGGGCTTTCCCGTGGTCGGTCGCGCGATCGGCTGGTCGTTCGCGGTGGCGAGCGGCAGCTCCGGCGGTACCGG
>CAMLIU010000158.1 GCA_946479995.1 uncultured Gemmatimonadota bacterium
GATTCCCGGTATCGCTCCGTCGTCGAGACGATGAGCGAGGCGGTCGTCGTGCAGAACGTGGACGGCGCCATGGAGCTGTGCAACGCGCGGGCGCTGGAGCTGTTCGGGGTGACCGAGGCGGAGCTGGTGGCGAGCTTCAGCGAGCGCGGGAGCTGGCACGCTGTCAGGCTCGACGGCTCCCCCTATGCCACCAGCGAGCTGCCGGTGAACGTCACCATGCGCACCGGCGAGCCGATGCGCGACGTCGTGATGGGGATCAACCGCCGCGATGGCGCGCGCCTCTGGCTCTCCGTCAACACGAGCGCCATCCGCGAGGATGGGCGGGTGCGGGCGGTCGTCTGCACCTTCAACGACGTCAGCCGTCGCGCCGAGCTCGCGTCCCAGCTGCGGCAGGCGCAGAAGATGGAGGCGGTGGGCCAGCTGGCTGGCGGCATCGCGCACGACTTCAACAACCTCCTGACCGCCATCAGCTGCAACGTCGAGCTCCTCCTCGACGCCATCGCGCCCAACGACGCGCGTCGCGACGACGTGGTGCAGATCCGCGAGGCCGCCGATCGCGCGGCCACGCTGACACGCCAGCTTCTCGCTTTCAGTCGCCGGCAGGTGCTCCAGCCCCGCGCGCTCGACCTCAACGACACCGTCGCCGGCATGGAGAGGCTCCTCTGCCGCGTCATGAGCTCCGACGTCCGCCTCTGCACCAGGCTCGAGCCGGCGCTCCCCGCCATCTTCGCCGATGCGGGACAGATGGAGCAGGTGATGATGAATCTCGTGCTCAATGCGCGCGACGCGATGCCAGGCGGCGGCTCCATCGTGGTGCGCACGGCACGACGCCAGCTCGAGGCGGCGCTGCAGCATCGCTTCGGCGTCGTGCCCCCGGGCGACTACGTCACGCTCGTGGTGAAGGACAGCGGAAGCGGGATCGCACCCCAGGTGCTCGATCGGCTCTTCGAGCCGTTCTTCACCACCAAGCCGCAGGGCAAGGGCACCGGGCTCGGCCTCGCCACCGTGCACGGCATCGTGCTGCAGTCGAGCGGGTACATCTCGGTGGACAGCGCGCCCGGGCGGGGGGCGGAGTTCACCGTGTATCTCCCCTCGCACCAGGCGACGTCGGTTGACGCCACTCCCCTCCCGGTGCGCCGCCCGCCGCGCCAGGTGGGGCGCACGGTGCTCGTGGTGGACGACGAGGCCGCGGTGCGCGACGTGACGATGCGCGCCGTGGCCCGCGCGGGCTACCGCGTGCTCGGCGCGAGCGGTGGCGTGCAGGCGCTCGAGCTCCTCGCGCGCGAGGTGGATCCCGCATCGGTGCTGCTGCTCACCGACCTCATGATGCCCGGCATGAGCGGCCAGGAGCTCGCGGCGCAGGTGGCCGAGCGCTTTCCCGCCGTCCGCGTGGTGACGATGAGCGGCTACTCGGCCGACGAGCTCACGCGGCGAGGCCAGGTAGCGCATCCGCAGCTGCTCAAGCCCTTCACGCTGCCGCAGCTCATCGCCTTCGTGAACGACTCCTTCGCCGCCGAACGCGCCGTGGCCTGACCTGCCGGTTGCGCGGCACGCGCTCCGGGAGAAGCTTTGGGCATGCGCCTCGCCCCTGCCCATGCCGCGCGCGTCGCGGCTTTCGTCCTCGTCGCCGTCGCCGCGGGCGCCTGCACCCGCGCGCCCATCGCCACGCCGGCTCCCGCGCCGGCGCGCGTCACCACGTACCCCAGTGGCGAGGCCGTGGTCGCCGCGATGCACGACCGGTATGCGGGCCGCTGGTACCGCACCCTCACCTTCCGCCAGAAGACCTCGCGGCTCCTCCCCAACGGCACCTGGGACGTGCAGACCTGGTACGAGGCGCTCGCCCTCCCCGGGCGGCTGCGCATCGACTTCGACCCGGTGAGCGCGGGGAACGGCGTGCTCTACGCGCGCGACAGCCAGTTCGTCGCCGCCAGCGGCCGTGTCGTGCGTGCCGAGCCGGGGATCAACGACCTGCTGCTGCTCGGCTTCGACGTGTACGCCAACGCGCCGGCGCGCACCGACTCGCTGCTGCGCCGGCAGGGGTTCGACCTCACGCGGGTGCACGAGGACACCCTCGGCGGCCGGCGGATGCTCGTCGTCGGTGCACGCGCCGGCGAGCCGCGGCGGAAGCAGTTCTGGGTGGACGCCGAGCGGCTGGTCTTCACCCGGCTGCTCGAACCCAACCCGCGCGACTCCATGCGCGTGCAGGACATCCGCTTCACGAACTACCAGCCGCGCGGCGACGCGTGGCTCTCGCCGCGGGTGGAGATCTACGACGGGGGGAAGCTCGTGTTCACCGAGGACTACTTCGACGTGCGCACCGACGTGCCACTCGACGAGTCGATCTTCGATCCCACGCCGTGGCGCAATCCGAAGAACTGGGTGAAGTGAGGGCGGTGGAACGACGAAGGGCGCTCCGATCGGAGCGCCCTTCGCGTGTTCAGGTCCGGTGGTGATTACTGCGTGCCGGCGCTCGCCGCGCCCTTGCGGCTCGTGCCGGTCGACTTGCCGTCCGAGCAGGTGGTGATCTGCGAGGAGCGGTTGAGGGTGCACGACCCGTACTGGGTATTGATCGGCAACGCCTGGAGGTTCATGGTCGGCCGCGCGGTGAACAGCATCCCGCGCGCGTCGCGCAGCTCGACGATCGACTGCACCGACGAGGTCACCGGGTAGGCGCCAAGTCCCGACGGCGTATCGCTCGACGTGTTGATGACGTAGCCGTCGCTGCCGTCCACCTGGTAGAAGCGGCTGCTGAAGTACGTCACCCGCCCGTCCAGCGACGAGAGCACCACTGCGCTCCGCGGCGACCCGCCGCGGATGTTGCAGACGCTCAGGTAGTAGCCCCCGTCCATCAGCACGCCGCAATCAGCGTTGGGCGTCGACTGGCCGGGGTCCAGCGCGATATCCCTGGTATAGTCGAACACCGACGAGCCGTCCGCGAGGAGCGCCGAATGGACCTGCACCGGGAAGGCGAAGGTGTCGGTGGTCGTGGACGTCATGTTGAGCGAACGGTTCCGGCGCGTTCCGTTGGTCGTGGTCTCGTCCAGGAAGCTGCCGTCGGGGCTGCTCTTCTTCGTGTGCGAGTAGTAGTCGTAGTCGCTCGCCTCGAAGGTGCCCGAATAGGCGAGGGGCGACTCCGGCGACAGGATCTCGATCGACGTGCTGGCCGTGTTGTCGGTCGGATCCCAGTCGTTCGGCGTCACGCCGTTCGCGTAGACGGTCACCTTGTGCGAGCCCACCGGCATCATCGCCTGGAAGGCGCAGGACACGGTGTGGCCGGCATCCACCCAGATGCCGTGGGCCTGGTCCGACAGCTGGCCATCGATGGACAGCATGCAGTTCGCACGGGCACCGACGTCGCCATTGCGCTCGGAGACCGTGGCCACCAGCATCACCGGCGTGCCGGCCACCGCACGTGCCGGCGCCGTCAGGCCCTCGACGGCCACGTCGGGCAGGCGCAGCACCGGGACGGTCACCGTGACGACGTCGTTGCGGTTGCCATCGATGCCGCCGATGTTCGCCTGCAGCTGCACGCGGCCCTTCAGCGAGATCTCGTCGAGGGTCGTCGACCAGTAGCTGCCGTTGCCGTTGAAGTTCTGGGTATTCGCCAGCTGGCCGTCCGCCGACAGGACTTTCAGCTGCAGCTTCCTGATCTGGCCGGGCGCCGCGCCACCGTCGAGACTCCCGGTGGACGCTTCGACGAACACATTGCCGTCGCGGCCATAGAGCGCGCGCGCCTGGAGCGACGCCGAGCCGGAGCGGCCCGAAACGGGCTTGGCGCCCTGGTCGCTGTACTTGTCGCTGTTCTTGTGGACGTTCGGGCCGCGCAAGGCACGCTGCGCGGCAAGGGACTGAGTCGAGCCGATGGCCAGGAGAGACGCCAGGGCAACGGTCGTGGACATCCGGATGGTCATGAGGAAATTCCTCGCGAGGGACGCGGGAAATATCGACCTCAGCCATGCAGAGTCATGTGCGCCACGTCACCAAATGGCGGAAATTTCTCCCAGTTTGTCCAGATTTTCAGGTGGTGTATTATGCAAATACACCGGGCATTTTGCGACCGGGCAGTTTGTGCGCGGTGAAGCCCTAAACCACCCGTCCGGACAGGCGCTCCAGCTGCTCCGCCAGCACCTCCGGATCGGTCGTCGGCGTGTCGCACGCATATGCGCGGCACAGGTACGCCGTGGGCACCTCCCCGTCGCGCCCGGCCAGCAGAGCGATCCCCTTCGCCCCCTTCCCGCGCCCTCCGGCCAGCACCAGCGAGGGCACGTACCGGTTGGCCACCACGCCGGCCAGCGAGCCGAAGGCTGCCTCCGCCGGGTTGCCGGCGATCGCCACCTCCACTGCACCCCGCACCGCGAGGTCCGCCGCTCCCAGCGCATGGCCGAACGCCGTGGGGTAGCGCGCCATCGGCTCGGCGATCGTCTCCAGCAGGTAGCGCGCACGCGCGCCGTACCCGGGCTCGTCGAACAGGTCGCCGAGCACGAGGAGCAGCTCGGCGGCGAGTGAGCTCCCGCTCGGGATCGCGTTGTCCGTCACGTCCCGGGGCCGCGTCACCAGCGACTCCGCATCCTTCGCCGTGTCGAAGAACGCCTGCGCGTCCTCGTCCCAGAACAGCTCCATCACCGACTCGGCCAGCGCGCGCGCACGGTCCAGCCACCGGCGCTCGAAGGTGAGCTCGTACAGCGCCACCGCGCCGAGTGCGATGGCGGCGTAGTCCTCGAGGAAGCCGGGGATGCGCGCCTCGCCGTTCTTGTACGAGCGCAGCACGCGCCCGTCATGCACGAGCGACGTGAACAGGAAGTCGCCGTTGCGGAGCGCCAGCGTGCGCAGCCCGTCGTCGCCGAAGGCGCGGGCCGACTCGGCGATGGCGCGCAGCATGAGACCGTTCCAGCTGGCGAGGATCTTCTCGTCCCGCGCCGGCCGCATGCGCTCCTCGCGCGCGCCGTACAGGATGCGCGTCGCCCGTTCCACGGCGGTGCGCAGCTCGGGCTCGGTGACCCCCTGCGCGCGCGCGACCGCCTCCGGGTCGTGGGGCACGTAGAGCACGTTGCGCCCCTCGAAGTTGCCTTCCGGCGTGACGCCCCAGTACGCCTTCACCAGCGACGCGTCCTCGCCGAGCAGGGACGAGAGCTCGCTCGCGTCCCATACATAGAAGCGCCCCTCGTGTCCCTCGCTGTCGGCGTCGAGCGACGAATAGAAGCCGCCTTCGGGCGACGTCATCTCCCGCGCCACCCAGCCGATCGTGTCTTCCGTGACGCGGC
>CAMLIU010000159.1 GCA_946479995.1 uncultured Gemmatimonadota bacterium
TTCGACGAGAAGGATCTCGGCATGGCGAAGTTCTCCCGCTTCGTCCAGGATGCCGTGCACCGCGGCCTCATCTCCGCCACGAAGCTGGAGAATGGCCAGCTCGAGATCGGCCTCCCCGCCGCCGCCACCGAGCCACGCGCCGCCGAGCCGAAGGCTGCCGCCGCCGCGGCTCCCGTGGAGGAGCAGCCACGCGCCGAGCAGGGTGACGGCAAGCGCGAAGGCGGTCGTGGACGTCGTGGACGTCGCGGCCGCGGTGGACGCGATCGCGAGGATCGGCCCCGCGCTGGCGCGACCGAGGCGCAGTCTGCCGAGCCGTCGTCCGCCGTCGCTGCCGCCGCTCCGGAGGGCATTCCCGTATCGGTCGAGAAGCCGGCCGGCGAACAGATCGGCGCGAGTGGCGAGCGCCTGACGCGCGACGAGGCCTACGATCTTGTCCGTCGCTCCGTCGCTGCCCTCACCTCGGGCGACGAGTCGGTGAGCGCGGGCGCCGTCCGCGCCAAGGCCCGCGAGCTGCTCGGGCGCGACAGCGAGAGCCTGAGCGACCGCAATTTCCCGCGCATCCTCAAGGATGCCCACGACGGCGACGTCATCGACCTTCGTCGCCGTGGCGATGATTTCGAGGTGGCGCGCGCCGCGGAAGCAGAGCCGGTGTCGGCGCAGCTCGCGAAGACGGAGGCGGCGAACGCGCCTGCCACGACCAGCGCACCTGCTGCCCCTCGCGGCATGGGCCCGCGTGGCGTCAGTGGCCCGCGTGGTCGCAGTGGCCGTCCCGGCGCCCCGCCGCCGGAGTTGCTGAGCATCGGCGTCGTCGGTCCGGCGAGTGGTGCGGTGGCGTCCGCTGCACCCGCTGCACCCGCTGCGTCGGCGGCGTCGAAGACGCCGGCTGACCTGCCCGCGGCTGCGGCCAGCGAGGAACAGGTGATGGACGCCGGCCCCGCGGCCGCGAAGGGACGCGGCCGGCGAGGCGCGGCGAAGAAGGCGGCGAAGTCCGCCGCACCGGCCGACCAGCCGGCAGCAAAGGCAGCAAAGAAGACAGCGGCGAAGAAGGCGCCCGCTGCAAAGAAGACGCGGGCCAGGAAGAACGCCGCTCGCGCCGAAGCATGACCCGGGACGCCGCGCACACCGCGCGGCGTTCCCGTCTCGGCACTCCGCTCCCGGCGAAGTTCTACGATCGGCCCACGGAGCTCGTCGCGCGTGAGCTGCTGGGCGCGGTGCTCGAGTGCACCACGCCTGGCGGCGTCACGCGTGGCCGCATCGTGGAGACGGAGGCGTACACCGGTCCGGAGGATCCCGCCTGCCACGCCGCGGCGGGGCTCACCCGTCGCACGCGCCACCTCTTCGGTCCGCCCGGCGTGGCGTACGTCTACCTCATCTACGGCATGTACTGGTGCTTCAATGCCGTCACCCGTGAGGAGGGACATGGCGCCGCGGTCCTCGTGCGCGCCGTCGCCCCGCTCGACGGCGTGGACCTGATGCGCGCGCGTCGCCCGAAGGTGTCGCGCGAACGGGATCTCACCAATGGCCCCGGCAAGCTGTGCCTCGCCATGGGCATCGATGGCTCCATGGACGGCACCTCACTTCGTGATGGCCCGATCACCATCCGCGCGGGTGAGTCCATCCCCGATGACGACGTCGTCGTCACGCCGCGCATCGGCATCGTGAAGGCCGCCGAGTGGCCGCTCCGCTACTTCGTGCGCGACGACCCGTTCGTGTCGAGGACGCCGGCGCACTTTGAACGCGGTCGGTGGGTAGCTGGGTAGGTGGGTAGAAAAAATGAACGGGGGCGATCGGCAGTGCCGATCGCCCCTTCATCATTCCCTCCGGCCTTCCGACCTTCCGTTCCTATCTCGCCCTGTCGATCGACTTCCCCACGTTGTACCGCACGCCGGCTTCCAGCGTGTACTGGATGCCGAACTTCGGCCGCGGGTTGTGGAGGAAGAATTCGTTGTGGAGGAACGTGCCGGTACCCTGGACGAAGACGGAGAACGACGGAAGCCGCTGCTGCGCGCCGAGCATCACGAACGGCGCGAAGGCCACGCGCTTGTTTTGCACGCTGTCCGCCGCAGCGACGAGCTGCGCCTGGTTGTCGAATGGGGCGGTCGAGCCCACGCTGCCGATGCGGTTCATCCCCATGCCGAGCCCCACGTAGGGGTGCAGCGTGGGAGTCTGCATCGGGAAGCCGACAATGGCGGCGGAGATGCGCTGCAGGTTGTTCAGGTCCACCACGCGGTCCTGCAGCCCGTTCAGCCCCACTTCCTTGAAGGAGCCCTGCGTGCTGAAGAACGACTCGTCCACCGACACGTACAGCCCGCCGTACGTGCGCGTGATCATCCAGTCGATGCCGGCCAGCGGCGCAACCGCGTTGTCGGTGCTGTAGTTCGAGGAGTAGACGAGCGCTCCGCCCTTTGCGCCCCAGAACCACGCGTCCTTGAACTGCCGTCCTGCCTGTGCCGCGCTCGGCTGGGCGAGCAAGGCGGCCGCACTGGCAGCCGCGAGGACACGGAGGAGTCGCATATCAGAAAGCCTCGAGAAGGGAAATCGCGTCCAGTCACCCGCGAATGCGGGCTCATGCCTTGGGACGAAGAGGTCGCCCCGGGGGTCACGAACCGGACTGCGGGCGCTGGCCGATGGAACGGCCGGTGCGTAACCTGACGGTACGCCTCGTCTCCGCGTCACGCCGGAGCGCCGATCGCCACCCGCCGGGGAGAGTCGCCATGTCCGCAATCCTGCCCGACACCCCTCGATTCGAGACGCCGGTGTACGGCACCGTGTTCGCCGCCCGCGCTGCCGTCGTTCGCCGACTCAAGGAAGGCGACCGTCTCATCCTCGTTCCCGATCCACCAGGTGTGGATGAGCCGAGCGTGTGGGTCCATGCTCCGGGCGGTGACGTCGTCGGCCACCTCTCTCCCGATGTCAACGCCTGGATGGCCCAGCGCATGATTCACGGCGCGCGCTACGCCGCCGCCGTCACGAGCGTCGGCGCTCCGGACACCGAGAGCTGGAAGCGGCTCGTGATCGAGGTACGGCGCGTGGACTGAGAACGGCCGGGAAGAGGAGACGGGCCGATTCAGACCACGCCGAGCTTCGTCCCCACCTTCACGAACGCCCGCACCGCCTGCTCCAGGTCGTCGCGCGTGTGCGCCGCCGAGATCTGGCAGCGGATTCGCGCCTGCCCCTGCGGCACCACCGGGTAGCCGAAGCCGGTCACGAACACCCCCTCGTCGAGCAGCATGTCGCTCATCCGGATCGCCGACGACGTCTCGCCGACGATGATCGGGATGATCGGCGTCTCGCCTGCGAGCGGCTTGAACCCCGCCTCGAGGATCCGCTCACGGAAGTAGCGCGCGTTGTCCCGCAGCTGCTGCACCCGCTCCGGATGCTGCTCGATGAACTCCACCGACGCCAGCGCGCTCGACGCCACCGTCGGGGGCAGGGCATTGGAGAAGAGCTGCGGACGCGAGCGCTGGGTCAGGTAGTCGCACAGCGCCGCGGAGCCGGCGACGAATCCGCCCGCCGCGCCGCCAAGCGCCTTGCCGAGCGTGGAGGTGATCACGTCCACCTCACCCAGCACCCCGAAGTGCTCGGCCGTGCCGCGCCCGGTCTGCCCCAGCACGCCCGTCGCGTGCGAGTCGTCGATCACCAGCACCGCGTCGTGCTCCTTGCAGATCTGCAGCAGGTCCGGCAGCGGCGCGATCGAGCCTTCCATGGAGAACACGCCGTCGCTCCACACGATCCGCCGCTTCGCGCCCTTTGCGCCGGCGAGCTTCTCGCGGAGGTCGCTCATGTCGGCGTGCTTGTAGACCGCAGTCGTGCACTTCGTGATCGACTTCGCCAGCCGGATCGAGTCGATGATGGACGCATGGTTCAGCGCGTCGGAGACCACGAAGTCCCCTTCCTCCACCACCGTCGCCGTCAGCCCTTCGTTGGCGTTCCACGCCGACACGTACGACATGGACGCCTCCGTGCCGACGAAGCGCGCCAGCGCCTCCTCCAGCTCGCGGTGGACCACGAACGTACCGCAGATGAAGCGCACGCTTCCCGTTCCCGCCCCGTACTGCTCCAGCCCGTCGATGCCCGCCTCGATCACCGCCGGCTCCGCCGACAGTCCGAGGTAGTTGTTCGACGAGAGGATCAGCACCTCGCCGCGTCCTTCCATCTGCACCCGGGCCGCCTGCGGCGACTGCAGGTAGTTGAGGCGCTTGTACACGTGCTCGTCCCGAAGCTGCTGCAGCTTGGCCTCGAGCCCGGCGGTGAAGTTCCTGTTGAGTGACATGAGCCTGCCGTTGGAATGATTTTCGGATTCGACTGGGCAACTGATCCCTCAACTGCAACGGCGAGTACCTGGTACCTCGTACGCCGTACCCGGACCCGGTCAGACGCCCTCCCGAAGCACTTCGACGCCCTTCCTCCACCAACGACCACCGTTGACGACAGTCGTTCGTCGCGCGTGAGCTTCCCGCGCCTTGTAGGGGCGTCCCCCCGGGTCGCGCTACCCCGTACCAGGTACGCAGTACTTCCGTTGCAGTGAACGTCGTCTATTGAACCTCGAACACCACCTTTCCCGCCTCCCCGCTCCTGATCGCCGCGATCGCATCATCGTAGCGCTCCAGCGGGAAGCGATGCGTGATCACCGGCGTGGGATCGAACTGCCCCGACCGCAGGAACTGCGTCATCTGGATCCACGTGTCGTACATGCGTCGTCCCACCACGCCGTACACCGTGATCCCCTTGAAGATGATCTCGGTGGCGAAGTCCACCTCCATCGGCTTCGCCGGGATGCCGAGCATCTGCACGCGCCCGCCGACGCGCACCAGCGAGAAGGCCTGGTGGATCGCGCTCGGTACCCCGGACATCTCCAGCACCACGTCCACGCCGAGACCGTTCGTCGCGCGCTTCACCGCGTCGCCCGCCTCCTTCGGCGTCACCGCGTCGTTCGCGCCCATCTCCTTCGCCAGCGCGAGCCGCGTCTGGTTGACGTCGCTCGCGACGATGTGCGAGGCCCCGGCCGCGCGGCAGATCCCCACGGCGAAGATCCCGATCGGCCCGCATCCCGTCACCAGCACCGTCTTCCCCGGCAGCTCCGTACCTACGAGCGCGGTGTGGAAGGCGTTGCCCATCGGGTCGTGAATGCCGCCTACCTCGTACGATACCGCATCGTCGAGGTGCCAGACGTTCGTCGCCGGCATCGCGATGTAGTCGGCGAAGCAGCCGTCGCGGTCCACCCCGATGATCCGCGTGTTCGGGCAGACGTGCGCGTTGCC
>CAMLIU010000160.1 GCA_946479995.1 uncultured Gemmatimonadota bacterium
CCTTCAGGTGCTCGCCGGTCATGATCGGGCGCTCGTCGAGCATGTACAGGTAGCGGTACGTGGTGCCCGCCACGACGGTGGAGTCGTTGCCGAAGCGCACGACCTTGCCCGGCGGCAGCGCGGCGATGACGGCCGAATCGGCGAAGAAGTTCTTCAGCAGCTCGTCGTAGCGCGCCTCATACATGAACTCGCCGGGCATCTGGCCGGCGAGGATCAGCTTGGAGACCTCGCCGGTCGCCTTGGCGGCGGTATCGGCGGCGGCGCTGTCGACCCTCGCGGCCGTCTTCGCGGAGTCGCCGCTCGTGAGCAGGCCGTTCAGGCCCGGGCTCTTCTGCTGTCCGCCGGCAGCGTTCGCCGCGGGAGCCAACCCGACGCCCTTCGCGCGCGCGATGCCGTCGAGCCGCGGCAGCACCTTCTCCAGCGCCTTGGTCTTGTCGGTGATCTGGAAGGCGAGGAAGGCCTGGTCCTGCGCGAGCCTGATCGCGCGCTCGCGATCGTCAATGCCCGGGATGTCGACGAGAATGCGGTCGTTGCCGGCCTTCTGGACGATGGTCTCCGAGACGCCCATTCCCTCGATGCGCGTGCGCACGACCTTGAGCGCGCGATCGATCGCCTCGCTCTTGTTGGCCACGACCCCCTTGGACTCGTCTACGTCCAGGGCGAGGTGCATGCCGCCGGAGAGGTCGAGCCCCTTCCGCAGCGGCACGCGGCGCGTCACGGTGTCGTAGAAGGTGCCGTCGGCATGGCGCTGGCGGGTCTTCACGTCACGCGGAAAGAGCGCCCAGGCGGAGAGCAGCACGAGTCCGACGATGATCGCCAGACGGTACTTCAGGTTGGACATGCGACTACTGGGTGGAGGGAGGTACGGGCGTGGAACCAATAAGGTTACGCGAACCGGCGGGAGCCGTCAACGCGCGTCGCGCGTCGCGCTCGTCGGCGGCGAGCTGCTGGGCGAGTGCGGCCGCGTCGGGGAAGCGGACGATGTCGCGCAGTCGTGCGACGAAGCTCACCTCCACCACGTCACCGTAAAAATTGCCGCTGGCCTCGAACAAGTGCGCCTCGATCGTGCGCCGGTCGTCGTCGAAGGTCGGTCGCCCGCCCAAACTGAGCATGCCGCCGAAGCGGCCCCGCGGTGTCGCCACCGCCACGGCATAGACCCCGTCGAGCGGCAGGAGTTTCCTCGCTGACTCCGGCACGACGTTGAGGGTGGGGTAGCCGAGGAGCCGGCCGCGGGCGTCCCCGGCGACGACGGTGCCGGTGAGCGCGTAGGGGCGGCCGAGTCCGGCCGCGGCGTCGTCGAGCCTTCCCTCGGCGACTGCGCGCCGGATGCGCGAGCTGCTGACCGGGTCGCCGGAGGCGGACTGGACCGGCGGCACGACATCCACGTGAAATCCGCGCAGGCGACCGAGGTCGCGGAGCGTCTCCGCGTCACCCTCGCGGCCGCGGCCGAACCCGTGGTCGTGGCCGATGAGGAGCTCCGACATGCGGAAGCGCTCGCGCAGCGTGAGGTCCACGAACTGCTCGGCGGACCGCTTCGCGAAGGCCGGGGTGAAGGGCACGATTGCCACGTACTCGAGACCGGTGCTTGCGAGTGCGGCAAGCTTCTCGTGGCGCGTGCTCAGCAACAGGGGCGCGGACTCCGGGCGCACGACCTCGAGCGGGTGGGGCTCGAAGGTGACAAGCAGGCTGGGAAGCCCCATTTCCCGCGCGCGCTGCACGAGTCGCGCGAGCACATCGAGATGCCCGCGGTGGACGCCGTCGAAGGTCCCGACGGTGATCACCGTCCCGCGCACATGCGGCGGGAGGGGCGACGGCGAGTCGTGCACGAGCTTCACGTCAGTCCACCCGATGCATCACGACGCGCGGCTGCCACCGTAGGCCGTCGGCTTCCGCCAGCGCGAGGAGGGCGCCGCTGCGCGGGTCCACGAGGGCAGCGCGCGGCGCCGTCTCCACTGCCCCACGATCGATGGCGATCCCCCGCAGCACGCGCTCCGCGTCCGCCTCCGTGAGCACGACGTGCGGCAGCGCCGGGAGCGCGTCGAGCGCCGGCCGGAGGGCGACCGTGCGCTCGCGCAGTTGCTCGAGCGTCACGGCATCACGCACGTGAAAGGGACCACTCCGCGTGCGGCGAAGGGCCGCAAGGTGCGCGGCGCTGCCCGTGAGCCGGCCGAGATCGCGCGCGAGGGCGCGGATGTACGTCCCGCCGCCGCAGGAAATCGTGGCGAAGAGCGTATCCCCTTCGCGGCGCAGGTCGCGCCACTCGAACACCTCCACCAGCGCCGGGGTGAGCTCCAGCGCCACGCCGGCGCGCGCCGCCTCGTAGGCGCGCCTGCCGCCGACGCGCTTGGCCGAGTACGTCGGGGGCAGCTGGTGCAGCATGCCCGTGAGCTGCGGGAGCGCGGCGTGGATGACCTCGTCCGTCGGCGGCGCCGCCTCCCGCATCGTGGCGCCCCCGAGGTCATCGGTATCGGTCTCGCGGCCGAACGCGACGGCTGCTTCGTACTCCTTGGGCACACCGTCGAGGTGCGGCAGCAGTCGGGTCGCGCGGCCGAAGAGAAGGACGAGCAGCCCGGTGGCGAAGGGATCGAGGGTACCCGCATGGCCGACACGCTTTTCCCCCACGGCGCGCCGCGCCGCGAGGACGACGTCGTGGGAGGTCACGCCGGCGGGCTTGTCGACGAGGAGCAGCCCGTCAGCCGCCGTCGCGTCCCTCATCACCTGGCGCGGGAGGCGGGGCGTCGGAGGGTGCTTCGGGAGCTGGGCCGTTCTCGCCGCGGACCTGCGCCAGCAGCTGCTCGATGCGCGCCGCGTGCGCGATGCTCTCGTCATTGCGGAACTCGATCTCGGGCGCCGCGCGCAGCCGCAGGGCGCGGCCGACGCGGCCACGCAGATGCGGCGCAACCGCGGCGAGGCCCTCGAAGGTCGCTGCCCGCTGCGCCTCGGAGCCGAGGACGCTGACGAACACCTTCGCGTGGCGGAGGTCGCGGGTGACCTCGACGGCGGTGACGGTGACGAGCCCCAGGATGCGGGGATCCTTCACGTCGTTGGCGAGGAAGGTGGCGATCTCCTCGCGCATCGCAGCGGCGACGCGGTCGGAACGGTGATGTTCAGGAGACACGGGAATGCACCGGTGCGGGACGAGAGAGGCGGGCGCGCCCGGAGGAGCGCGCCCGCCGCGCGGTCAGCCCTGCTGGGCCGACTCGAGCGTGCGCGCGACTTCTTCCGTGCGGTAGCACTCGATGCGATCGCCGACCTTGAGGTCGTTGAAGTTCTCGATGCCGATGCCGCACTCGAAGCCCTCGCGGACTTCCCTCACGTCGTCCTTGAAGCGGCGGAGCGAATGAATGGTGCCTTCGTAGATCTCCACGCCGTCGCGAATGATGCGGACGCGACCGTCGCGGCGAATGATGCCGCTACGGACGGCACATCCCGCGATGACGCCGATCTTGGGCACCTTGAAGGTCTCGAGCACCTCGGCCTCGCCGAGCACGACCTCGCGCTCCTCCGGCCGCAGCATCCCTTCCAGCGCGGCGCGCACGTCGGCGACGGCCTCATAGATGATGCGGTACAGCTTGATGTCCACGTTCTCGCGCTCGGCGGCGGCACGCGCGTTGTTGTCCGGCCGCACGTGGAAGCCGATGATGATGGCTCCCGATGCGCGCGCGAGGAGGATGTCGCTCTCGGTGATCGCGCCGACGCCGCGGTGCACGACCTCCACCTGGACCTCGCTCGTGCCGAGCTGACTGAGCGCGTCGGCGAGGGCTTCCGCCGGGCCGCCCTGGTCGGCCTTGATGAGGATGCGCAGCGAGCGCACCTCGCCGGCCGTCGCCTGCGACATGAAGTCCTCGAGGGTGACGCCGCGCGTGGTGCGGCGGCTCTTGGCCTCGCGGTCGAGCCGCTCGCGGCGCTGGGCCACTTCACGGGCGGCCCCTGCATCCTCGACGACGAGGAGCTGGTCGCCGGCCATGGGCACCCCCTGCATGCCGAGGACCTGCACCGGGATCGCCGGGCCGGCCTTCTTCACGCTCTTGCCACGCTCGTCGAGCAGCGCGCGGACGCGGCCGGAATACATGCCGACGATGAAGTCATCGCCGACGCGCAGCGTACCGCTCTGCACGAGCACGGTGGCCACGGGGCCCTTGCCCGGATCGAGCTGGGCCTCGACGACCGTCCCCGTCGCGCGCTTGTCCGGATTCGCCTTCAGGTCGAGCAGCTCCGCCTGCAGGAGCACCTGCTCGAGCAGCTCGGGCACGTTGGTGCCCTTCTTGGCGGAGATCTCCGTGCTGAGCGTGGTGCCGCCGAACTCCTCGAGCACGACGCCGTGCTGCAGGAGGTCCTGCTTCACCTTCATCGGATTCGCCTGCGGCAGGTCGATCTTGTTGATGGCCACGATCATCGGCACGCCGGCATTCTTGGCGTGGGAGATGGCCTCGATGGTCTGCGGCATGACGGCGTCATCCGCGGCGACGACGAGGATGACCTCATCGGTGACCTGGGCGCCACGGGCACGCATGGCGGTGAACGCCTCGTGACCGGGGGTGTCGAGGAAGGTGATCATCTTGCCGTTCGGCAGCTCGACGTGGTAGGCGCCGATGTGCTGGGTGATGCCGCCGGCCTCGCCCGCCACGACGTTCTCCTTGCGGATGTAGTCGAGGAGCGAAGTCTTGCCGTGGTCCACGTGGCCCATGATGGTGACGATGGGCGGACGCGGCTTGAGGTCCTCCGGCGCGTCGGTGGCGCCGGGCACGACTTCCTCGGCCTGGTACTCGTCCTCGCGGACCGCCTGGAAGCCGAACTCGCCGGCGATCAGCTCGATCTGGTCGAAGTCGAGCCGCTGGTTGACGGTGATCATCAACCCGAGGTTCTTGAAGGCGAAGCCGACGATCTCCGTGGGCGACACCTTCAGGATCTGCGCGAGCTCGCTGACCGTGATGAACTCGTTGACGCGGACGAGCTTCTTCTCGCGCTCGACCTCGGCGGCGCGCAGCGCCTCCGCTTCCTCACGCATGCCGCGGCGGTCGGTGCGGCCGCCGCGCGAAGGCGCTCCACGCATGGAGGCCATCGTCTTCGCGATGTTCGCATCCACCGCTTCCTGGTCCACGGCGCCACGCTTGCCCTTCTTGCGCCCACGCGCCGGCGCACCACTCGGCGTAAGGCGGTTCCGGCCAAGAACGGCGCGACCAGCGAGCCTGGCGCGTCGATCGAGGGGCAGGACGCCGAGGCGGCGCGCGAGGCGGCCGCTGCGGCCCCGCCGGTG
>CAMLIU010000161.1 GCA_946479995.1 uncultured Gemmatimonadota bacterium
CGGTCCATTCCAGCCCTGGCGCCGGCCACTCTCGGCGCGGCGGGAGCTACGAGTGCAACAGTCAGCTTTCAGCTGGAACTTTCAGCTTTGCCGTGCGCACTCCCGACTACAGAACTCCCAACCACGAACTCCGCCCCGCCTCGAAGCCGGGGAAGAGCACCTCGAGCTTCGACGCGCCGAGATGCCGAGCCGCCACTTCGGAGAACACCGACCGGAAGTCCGTCGTCAGCGCGAGGTCGCGCCCCTCGTAGAGCTGCTCCGGCTCGAGACCCGGCCACCTGCCGTAGACCTTCTTCCCGTGCACGTCGCCGCCGATGACGAACAGCGCCGACGCATGTCCGTGGTCGGTGCCGCCGTTGCCGTTCTGCCGCACCGTGCGACCGAACTCGGACATCGTCATGATCGTCACGTCCGCCATGCGGTCGCCCAGGTCGGTGACCAGCGCGGCGATTGACTTCGCGAAATCGTCGAGCCGCCCCGCGAGCTGGCCGGTGGAGGCGCCCTGGTTCACGTGCGTGTCCCACCCGCCCACGTCGGCGAACGCCACCTCGAGGCCCACGTCCGCCTTGATGAGCTGAGCGATCTGCATCAGGCGCTGCCCGAACTGCGAGCGCGGATAGTCGGCGCCGTTCTGCGGCAGGTAGCGCTGCGGGTTGGCTGCCTTGAGGATCTTCACCGCCTCGAACATCTCACCGCCCGCAGCATGCACCACGTCTGCCGAGCCGGTGCGGTAGAGCGCTTCCAGCCGGTCGGCGGCCGGGCCCGCCGCGCGCACGGTGAACTCGTCGAGCGAGTTCATGGCGATCGTCGGCGCGGGTCCCTCGAGCATGCGCGGCGTCTGCTGCGTCATGGCCACGGCGCGGAAGGGTGACGGCGCACTCTCGTGCGTGCAGCCCGCCTCGCACGTGCCCTTCGTCGCGAGATAGCGGTTGAGCCACCCGTCGCGCGTGCCCTTCTGGTCGGGGGTGCCCGTCTCCATGTAGTCCTGCGCGTCGAAGTGCGAGCGCGTGCTGCTCGGGCTGCCCACCGCGTGGACCGGGGCGAGGATCCCCATGTCCCAGAGCGGCTTCATCGGCGCGAGCGCGGGATGGAGGCCGAAGAATCCATCGAGGTCCACCGCCCCTGCTGCGCCCGCGCCCAGGGTGGGCCGCGGGATCGCGATGTTGGGACGCAGGCGGTAGTACGCCGCCTCGCCATGCGGCACCACCACGTTGAGCGCGTCGGCCGCGCCGCGCTGGAAGAGGCAGATGAGCGTCTTGCCGCGCGCTGCCCCGCGCGTCGCCGCGCCCGCGAGCACTTCGGCGCCGAACGCCGTGCGGCGCAGGAAGCTCGGGCTCAACCCCATCGTCACCAGCGCCATCGCGCCGGACTTCATGAATACGCGCCTGTCCATGTGCTATCTCCGCTGGAATTCGGGGGCGCCGATCGCGAGACCTACCACCTGCGCCAGACCGTTCAACTGCACGGGACGTCCGAGCCCTCTCGCCACGGCGGGACGTGCCGCGCCACCCTTCGTCGGACGGGCGTCGCGCATCGCGCGATCGTCCGTCGGCTGCATGGACGGATCAGCCGTCATCACGCGCGTCGTGTCCGCCGTGGCGGCCAGCTTCCGGGCGAGCGGGTTCTCCCCATCCATGAGGATCTGCCGCGTGTCCGGCGATACGTGCCCGCCAAGGAATGCATCCACCACCGCGTCCACCTGCGCGTCGCGCGGGGCGCCGCGCAGGCGCTCCGCCTCCGACCACTGCGCCACGCTCGCGTTCGGCAGTCGGCCGCCCGCGAGCGCCGCGCCGAAGTTGATGCGGTTCAGGATCGCGCCCGAGTTCATCCACGCGTCGCCCGTCTCCGGCCAGCCGTTCGGGTCGCGATGCCCGAACATCGGCTGGCCGAGGAAGGCCACCACCTGCGCCGAGCGCATGGAGGTGTCGGGTCGGGCGCCAAGGGCGCGGAGCGACGACGCGACCAGCTCGAAGGGCGACTTCACCTTGCTGCGGTACGCGGCGCGGCTGAAGAACTCCGGGCTCGTGACGATGGTGCGCACCGTCTCGCGGATGTCGCCGTCGGTCTTCAGGAACGTCTGTGCCGCGCGCTCCACCAGCGCCGGCGGCGGATCGTCGCTCACGAAGCGGACGGCCAGCTTGCGCGCGATGAAGTGCGCCGTGTGCGGGTCGCGAGCGAGGATGTCCAGCACCTCCTCGCCGTCCTCGATGCCGCGACCGGCGGGGAGCCGGTGTCCCAGCACCAACTTTGCGCCCGCATCGTGAATGGCCGGACGGAAGACGAACTCCGCGTTCTGGCGCGGGTTCATCGTCCAGCCGGTGAGCGCGCGGGCGACTTCGATCACGTCCTGCTGCGTGTAGCCGCCATCCACGCCGAGCGTGTGCAGCTCCATCAGCTCGCGGGCGTAGTTCTCGTTGAGTCCGCGTGGCCGGCGCGCGGTGACCTGCTGAGGGCGCGGCTGCTGCGGCCGCGCGGGCTGCACCCGTCCGGGACGTCGCCGCGGCAGTGGACGCGCCGCGCGTCGCGCGCTGGGGCGCTGAAGCGACGCGAGCGTCGGATGCGCACTGTCCGCCGCACTCTGCCAGTTGTCCAGATAGAAGAGCATCGCGGGGCTCTTCGCCACGGCGCCGAGGAGGTCGCGGAAATGCCCCAGCGCCCTGGGCCGGATCACGTCGCGATCGTACTCGGTGAGGAAGAGCCGGGTCTGTCCCTTGCCGGCGTACACCGAGAAGTGGTTCTCCCAGAAATCGACCATCACTTCCTGGAGCTGCCGTTCGCTCACCACCGCGCGCGCCAGCCGCGATGACTGCAGATCCGCCGTCACCCGCTGCGAGGCCCGCACCGCCTTCGCGAGCTCGGGATCGGCGAGCAGCTCCCGTCGCACGTCACGGCGGGCACCGGTGTCTCCCTGCGCCGCCATCTCGCGCTGCCGCGTGCGGCGGGCACGCTGCACCTCGTCGAAGGTTCGCACGATGTCCGCGGTCTGCCAGTCGAGCGACTCGTAGTGCGAGAGCACCTCGCGCTCTCGCGAGTCGTCGATCCGCTCCGGCGCCAGCTGCATGGCGATCCATCGGTCCACCCCCATCCCGCGCACGCGCTCGGCGTCGCCTGGCCTGGCGCCGAAGCCGAGGCGATCGAGCACCTGGTGCACCTGCTGATCCGGAAGGAGCTCACGGCTCTCGGCGGCCGACGGCACCGCGACGGGGCCCGTGCCCGGAGTGGGTGCTCCACTCGCGCAGCCGACGAGCGCGACGAGGAGCAGCATGCGATGGGAGCGGCGCATGGAACGCAACCGTTGGAGTGATGTCGGGAAGTAGACGCGCCGATCCCGGCGGGCGTTAAGAAGTTCACGCGTCGTCCATCGGCATGAGAACATCCTGGCGCCTCTTCGGTGGATGCGCGCACCCGCGTCACATTCCTGCACTTGCGTGACCAACGGCGCACTCCTACGGTTTGGAAAGGTTCACGACTCGTGCTCCGGAGCGTCATATCCTCCTCGGCCTTCAGGATCGCTTCATCGCGTACGACGAGTTCGTCGACGCCGCGTCCGCTTCGATCGTCGAGGCTGCAACCTCCGAGCGAGTGGTGTCGCTGCTCGTCGCCGATGTCGATCATTTCCAGCGGCTCGCGGCGCTGCGCGGTGAGGAATACGCGCAGGAGTCGCTGCGTGCCGTGCTGGAGATCGTACGTCGCGAGCTCAGACAGGGCGATCGCGCCTGCTATCCCGGAGGCGACGAGCTGCTGGTGCTCCTCCGCGCGGAGGCAGAGGATGCGCGCGAAGTCGCCGAGCGACTGTGCGCGGCGATTCGAGGCCACTCGTTCCCTGCGGATGCGGACGGCACGCGCCCGCACGTCACGATCTCCGTCGGCGTGGCCGGCGCGCCGGAGCACGGCTCGACCTTCGCCGCGCTGCACGCCGCCGCGGATGCGGCGCGTCTCCGGCTGAAGCGACAGGGGCGCGATGGCGCCGCTCTCGCCCCCGTCGCCAGGGGGCACCCGCCGCATCGCCCACTCGACATCGACCGCTTCGCGGGAAGAGCCGAGGAGAAGCGCGCGCTCGAGCGGCGTCTCGAAGACGCCGTGAACGGTCGCCCCACCGTCGTCGCGATTCTGGGGGAGACCGGGTCCGGCACCACGGTGCTGGTGCGCCAGCTGGAGCCGGAGGCGCGGCTGCACGGCGGTTCCCTCGTGAGCGGCCGCTGCCGCCCTCCCGGATCGGCGGAGCCGTACGACGTGTGGCGCTCGCTCCTCTCCGCGCTGCGGCGTCTGCCCGAGCCGCCGGCGGGCGAGTGGCGCGAGTTGCCACAGCTGCTGCCGGAGCTGGCCACCCGGGCGCCGGTGGAGGAGCCGGGATCGGGGAGCAAGTATCGTCTTCTCGAAGAACTGGCGGAGTTCGTCCGTCGGTCCGCCGCCGCGCAACCGCTGGTGGTGCTCCTCGATGAGATGCAGTGGGCGGACGACGCTTCGTGGGATGCGCTCGAGCACCTCGTCCAGGAGCTCGACGACGAACGCCTGCTCATCTGCCTCACCCTGCGCAGCGAGCCGGCGATGCAGGACACGCTGGAGCGTCGCCAGGCGCTCTCCCGCAGCGAGATCTTTCACGAGATGCGCCTCTCGCGCCTCACGCGCGACGAGGTGAAGCGCTGGCTCGAAGCGGCGCTGCACCATCAGGAGGTGGGGCGGGAGTTCCTCGCGTTCCTCTACCGGCACACCGAGGGGAATCCGCTCTTCATCGCCGAGCTGCTGCGCACGCTCGCCGACGAGGGTGCGCTCTGGCACAGTGGTGAGCGCTGGGAGTGGAGTCCCGTCTCGGAGCTGCGCTTTCCCGCCGGCCTGCCGGCATTGCTCTCCCGGCGACTCGCTCGCTTCTCGGCGAGCACGCTCGCCGTGCTCTCGACGGCGGCGATGATCGGCCGCGAGTTCGACGTCGCGAGCGTCGTCGCGGCCGGCGCGGGGAGCGAGGCGGCGGTGCGACTCGCGCTCTCGGAAGCGCTCGCCTGCGGACTCCTCCGTCCGACCTACGAGCGTGACGGCGGTGGCTACGCCTTCGCGCACGAGCTGGCCGTCAGCGTGCTCGTCGACTCGGTGCCGCAGGATCGCGCCGCCGCGCTGCACGCTCGGGTGGCTGCGGCACTCGAGCGCCGGCGTGCACCGCGTCCCACCGAGATCGCGATGCACTACGACCGTGCCGGAGAGGCGGCGGCCGCGTACCGCCAGGCACTCGTGGCGGCTTCACG
>CAMLIU010000162.1 GCA_946479995.1 uncultured Gemmatimonadota bacterium
GCCCCACCCAGACCGCCGTCCAGGTCGCCGCCTCGCGCGCGCGCACCACGTGCGGTGTGCGGTTGAATACACCGAGGTCGAGCGCGAGCATCGCGAGGACGAATGCGATGAAGCCGACCCAGAACCAGATGGAGGTAGCGATCATGGGGAACGCTCGCCGGACGACGTACCGTCCGTCAAGCGCCCCTTCCGTCCCGACTTCGCGCGGCACACACTCCTGCATGTTCACACACCCCCGCGCCGCGCGCCTGGTTGCGCTGGCCCTCGCGCTTCCGCTCCCTGCCCGCGCCATGCAGCAGTCGTCCCCGACCACCGTCCTCGCCCCCGCGCCTGCGCCGGTCGGAACCCTCGCCATCGTCAACGCCCGCGTCTGGACCGGCGACCGCCGTCGGCCGTGGGCGGACGCCGTGCTCGTCCGTGGTGACCGCATCGATGCCGTCGGGTCGAGCGCCGCCATTCGGAAGCGCGTCACGCCGGGCGATCGGGTGATCGACGCCCACGGCATGATGGTCACGCCGGGCTTCATCGACTCGCACGTGCACTTCCTCGACGGCGGCTTCGCGCTCTCCTCGGTCAAGCTGCGCGATGCGAGGACGAAGGAGGAGTTCATACGCCGTATCCGCGAATATGCGGCCACGCTCCCGGCCGGCACCTGGATCCTCAATGGCGACTGGGACCACACGAACTGGGGCGGGGAGCTGCCGGAGCGGAGCTGGATCGACTCCGTGACGCCGCACAATCCCGTCTGGATCAACCGCCTCGACGGGCACATGAACCTCGCCAACTCGCTCGCCCTGCGCGCCGCGCACATCACGCGCGACACGAAGGACGTGGAGGGGGGGACGATCGTGCGCGACGCGAATGGCGAGCCCACCGGCGTCCTGAAGGACAACGCCATGGGACTCATGACCGCCGTCCCCGATCCGTCGGTGGAGATGAGCCTCCGCGCCCTCGACAGCGCGATGACCTACGTGGCCGAGCGCGGCGTGACGAGCGTCGATCACATGGGCACCTGGGGCGACCTGGCGCTGTTCGAGCGCGCGAACGCCATGCACGCGCTGCGCACCCGCATCGCCGCCGCCGTCCCCCTCGCCAGCTGGGCGCGACTGCGCGATACCGTCGCCGCGCGCGGCCACGGCGATGCGTGGCTCCGCATCGGTGGCCTCAAGGGGTTCGTGGACGGCTCGCTTGGCTCGCACACCGCTGCGATGCTCGAGCCCTTCACCGATGCGCCGAACGACCGGGGCCTCTTCGTGAACACGCCGGAGGACCTCTACACGTGGACTTCGGGCGCCGACAAGGCGGGCCTGCAGGTGATGGTGCACGCCATCGGCGACAGCGCCATCCGCACCCAGCTCAACGTCTATCAGCGCGTGGAGCAGGAGAACGGCCCACGCGACCGCCGCTTCCGGATCGAGCACGCGCAGCACATCGCCCCCGCCGACATCCCGCGCTTCGCGCAGCTCGGCGTGATCGCCAGCATGCAGCCGTACCACGCCATCGACGACGGCCGGTGGGCCGATCGCATCATCGGCGCCGAGCGCGCAAGGACCACGTACGCGTTCCGCTCCCTGCTCGACGCGGGCGCCACCCTCGCCTTTGGCAGCGACTGGTTCGTCGCCCCCGCCACGCCGCTCGAGGGGATCTATGCCGCCGTCACGCGCCGCACCCTGGACGACCGGCATCCCGGCGGCTGGGTGCCGGAACAGAAGATCACCGTCGAGCAGGCGCTGCGCGCCTACACCAGCGGTGCCGCATTCGCCGCCTTCCGCGAGAAGGAGCTCGGCATGATCGCACCGGGGATGCTGGCCGATCTCGTGCTCATCGACCATGACCTCACGCGCGTGGCTCCCGAGACGATTCGCGATGCGCGCGTGATGCTGACCATCGTGGGTGGCCGCGTCGTCTACGATCGCGACAGGCTGGTGAAGTGACGCGTCGCCGCGCGGCCTGCGAGCTGCTCGCCGGTGCGGGCCTCGCGCTGGCCGCCTGCGCGCCCCACGCCGACCGCGGTGACTCGTCGCGCTCGGTGGGCTCGGTCATCGTGCCGCCGCGGGACACGGCAAGGCTCCCCGCCACCGTGCAGGACACCAACGTGGAGCTGCAGGAGCGGTTGAGTCGGCTCGAGCGCGAGGCGCGTGCGCTCGCTCGCACCGACGGCTGCGATTCGCTGGCCCAGTGCCACACGGCGCCCGTGGGATGGCGCAGCTGCGGCGGGCCGCGCACCTATCTCGTGTATTGCGCGGCCACGACCGACACCGCGGCGCTGTTCCGCAAGCTCGCCGAGCTCGAGGCGGCCGAGAAGGACTACAACCTGAGGTCGGGTCTGATGAGCACCTGCATCGTGCGCGAGCCGCCGCAGGTGAGCCTCCGCGGGGGCAGCTGCCGGGAGTAGCGTGACCCGGTCACTTCCGCCGGCGGGCGTGACGGCGTGGCATCGGGTGTGCGTTTTCGTTGGTGCTCTTTCTCCAGTGAGGATCCATGACACGGGCCACCAGCCATTCCTGCCCCTTCTGTGACGTGATTCACGGTGCGGGCGAAGTCTCCATGTGCTTCGAGGATGCGGAGGTGGTGGCGTTCATGGACATCCAGCCGGTGAACGCCGGCCACGTGCTCGTCGTTCCGCGCGAGCATTACGAGTCCATCGAGGACATTCCTCCCTCGCTCGCCTCGCACCTGTTCCAGGTGTCCATGCAGCTTGCGCCGGTGGTGAAGCAGGTGGCGGGCGCCGAGGGCCTCAACCTCGTCGTCAACAGCGGCGTGGCCGCGGGGCAGGACGTCTTCCACTATCACGTGCACGTCATCCCCCGGCGTGTGGGCGACGGCTTCGACATCCCGCTCCCCTTTCCCGGCTCGGAGATGCCCGATCGGACCGTGCTCGACATGAATGCAGCGCGCATCATCGCCGCCATGCGGGATCCCCTGAAGGCGTGGAAGCGCCCCGAGCGCCGACAGGGTGTTACCGACCGGCGTGCATCTTCGTCGCAATCGTAAACGCGCGCCGCTGCACTCTTGCGCGCGTGGCACATCCGCTGCACTAATAGCGCGACGAGTGGTTCACCGCCGTTCCGACGCACCCGGAGGCCAATGCTCGCAGCAGCTCAGCACGGACTGACGCAGCGCGCGACCCGAGCGGACACCGCTCGGCGCCTCCATCGGCGCCGCCACACCGACCACGATGCACGACACCCCGCGCCAGGGATCTCCTCCCTGCGCGGGGTGTCGTCCTTTCCAGCGAGGTGAGATTGCCCGCTCGACACGGTCATCGCGTCATCCCCTCCCGCACGCGGCGCAGGATGTTCCGCCAGATGCGCCGCCTCGTGCCCTCGGAGCAGAAGCGCGCCATCAAGCTCGCCGCCATCCGCGACTGCGGACGACGCTGCGTGTATTGCGCCGCTCCGCTCGACTACGCGCACGCGACCCTGGACCACGTGCATCCGCTCGCCAAGGGCGGCGCGCATACGCCGGGCAACGTCGTCGCCGCATGTCCCCCGTGCAATCGCCTCAAGGCGGACATGCTGCCGGCCGAGTTCTTCCTCCGCTACCCGTGGGCGGGAAACAACTTCATCCACTACGCGCGCGCCGTGCATCGCGCCCTCAAGCGCCAGGCCCGTCGCGCAGTCAGTCTCGCCTTCGCCGAGCCGCGAGCCGCCTGACCCGCGGCCGAACGCGACGCGGTGCAGGAGGCACCGTCCGGGCGAACCTCCTGCACCGCGTCGTCGCGCTCTTCCTGTTCGGCAGCTACCGCATCACGGATTGATCGGGAACGGCGCGTTCCGGATCACCTCGCCGGGCGTCTTCCACCCTCCGGGCGGCTCTCGCTGCGTGGACGGCTGCGGCGCCTGCGGCCGTCGCTGGGCGGGCACCGGCTCCGGAACGGGCGCCGCCTGACGAACCTCGGCGGGTGCAACTTCCTGCGGCTGCGTCGCCGGCGGCGCGGCGGCCGGGGACTCCTGACGCGGGCTGCGCGTCGTCGCGCTCCTGCCACGGGTCGCGCTCGACGCGTGGGACTTCGATGGCGCCTTCGGCGCCGCAGTCGCGCCATCGAACCGCTCAGTCGCCGACACGACCTCCAGTCGTGGACTCGCCGTTCCGGCCAGCTGCACGTCCGCCGCGCCGGCGCGCGCCAGGTCCTGCTTCAGGTCGTCGCTCAGCGCGGGCGGCTCCGAAGTACGCGAGCAGGCGGCGAGCGACGCGAACGCCATGGTGGCGAGCGTGAGTCGGAATGAGTTGGTCATGACAAAAAGTACCCCCTACCCGCCCAAAGGAGCCACGCGGCGCCCGGTGCGCCTGAGCTGCGGGGCGGGTGCATGGGCGGCGGAGCCGACGGCTGGGTCGGACGCTAGCGGTTGGATCGCCAGACCCGCTTCCCGCCCTGTCCCTCGGCGATCTCCTCCATGGTCCGGTCCGTCGTCACCGACGTCGTCTCGTCGGCGGTGACGTCGTAGTCGGCGTCGGCGGTGTCGTCGCGATGCTTGATCAGCAGCCACTCCTTACCGCCCGGCCGATTCATCCGCACGAGCACCCAGCCGCCGCGCAGGCGCTGGCCGTGCATGACGATCTTCAGGTCGCCCTTCTCGTAGCCACGACGCAGCGACTCGACACCGCCCCCGTCCTCCGCCTCGTACGTGCCGCGATCCCAGAGCATCACCGTCCCACCGCCGTACTCGCCGGCCGGGATGGTCCCCTCGAAAGTATTGTACGAGATCGGGTGGTCCTCCACCTCCATCGCCAGCCGCCGCACCTTCGGGTCATAGCTCGGTCCCTTCGGCACGGCCCACGACTTCATTACGCCGTCGAGCTCGAGTCGGAAGTCGTAGTGCAGGCGGCTCGCCGCGTGCTTCTGCACCACGAAGTGCAACGTCTTCCCGCGCGCCGTCGGCACCTTGCCTTCCGGTTCCTTCGTGCGCGTGAAGTCGCGCTTGCGATTGTACTCGGCCAGCGGCTTCGCCGTGCGGCTCGACGGCCGCTGCTTCGCCGGAGCCTTCTTCGCCGACGAGGACTTGCTGGCAGAGTCCCTCTTCGCCGCTGCCCCGCTTCCTCGCGCCTTCGTTGCCGCCGACGTCTTCCGCCCCGTCTTCCTGGCGGTCTTCGACGCCTTCGCCCCCGTCTTCGCACTCCGCTTCTTCGCCACCGGCCGCTTCACGGTGCGCTTGCGTGTAGTCGCCATGCTGGCGCCGAGGTGCGAGGAGCATGCCGGGAAACTACGGAAGCCCAGAAGGCCAGAAGGCCAGAA
>CAMLIU010000163.1 GCA_946479995.1 uncultured Gemmatimonadota bacterium
GTGGGGCACACGACCATCGACATGAACGGGCGCTACTGCAAGTGCGGCAACTACGGTTGCCTCGAGGCGTACGCGTCGGGACCGGCGATCGCCACGCGTGCGAGGGAAGTGCTGGTGCGCGAGGGGATGAAGTCGGCCATCCGTGACATGGTGGAGGGCAGGCTCGCCGAGATCACCGCGCAGACCATCTACGAGGCCGCGAAGGGGGGCGACCAGCTGGCGAGCGAGATCGTTCGCGACACGGGGCGCTATCTCGGTGCCGGCGTGGCGAACCTGCTCAACATCTTCAACCCGGACCGCGTGGTGATCGCCGGTGGCGTGACGGCGGCGGGCGATGCGCTGTTCGTGCCGCTCAAGGCGGAGGTGCGCCGCCGTGCCTTCACGCCGGCCGTGAACGCGGCGGAGATCGTCCCGGGAGAGCTGCCCGGCACCGCGGGCGTGGTGGGCGCGGTGGCCAGCTTCAAGCAGCAGCACCTCGGCAGCGTGTGACGGCTGCGCCACGGGTGCGGCGCCGGCGCATCGGCGTGATCGGCACCTTCGTGTGGGACGTCATCCATGGGCGCGATGCGCGCGCGGTGCCGATCGAGGAATGGGGAGGCATCACCTACAGCCTGAGCGGGCTCGATGCTGCGCTCCCCGAGGACTGGGAGATCGTTCCGCTCCTGAAGGTGGGCACCGACCTCGCCGCAAAGGCGCGTGACTACCTGCGCACCCTCAGGCGCATCGCTCCCGACGCAGCGCTCGTGGAGGTTCCCTTCCCCGGACACCGCGTGGAGCTCCGCTACATGGACGACGAGCGGCGCACCGAGGTGCTCAAGGGGGGGATCCCGGGGTGGAGCTGGCTGGCGCTCAAGCCGCTGCTCGACGAGGCCCGCCTCGACGCCCTCTACATCAACTTCCTGAGCGGGTGGGAGCTCGACCTGGAAACGGCGCAGCTGGTGCGCCAGCACTTCAGGGGGCCGATCCACTGCGACCTGCACATGCTGGCGATGGCGGTGCAGCCGAGCGGCCTGCGCACCCCGCGGCCGATCCCCAACGTGGCCGAGTGGTGCGGCTGCTTCGATTTCCTCCAGATGAACGAGGACGAGCTGGCGACGGTGGCGCCGGACGGGATGAGTCTCGCCGCGACCGCGCTGGCGGCCGGCGTCTCCTGCCTCGTGGTCACGCTGGGCAAGCGGGGCGCGGTCTACTTCGCGGCGCCGGGGTTCGACCGGATCACCGATCTGCCGCCGCGCAAGGGGCTGGCGACCGCCCCGCGAGGGGGGATGGGAGCCCTGGGCGCCGTCCGCACAGCTCTCGTGCCAGCCCAACCGGTAGCCGATCCGGGCGATCCGACGGGGTGTGGGGACGTCTGGGGCGCAACCTGGTTCTCCCGGATGGTCGCCGGTGATAAGTTGTCGGACGCGATGACGGCGGCCGCACGGGCCGCAGCCCGGAATGTCGGGCACCGGGGCGCCACCGGTCTCGCGGCCCACCTGCGCGGAGAACTCAGCCTCTCGTGACCAGCGTCATCACCGTTCCGCCGTCGCTTGACGATCACACGTTCGAGCAGGTGGTGGAGCAGCTCGCCGCCGTTCCCGCCGACGCCAGGCTGCTGGTGGACGCGCGGCACACGCGCTGGGCCTCACCCTACGGCCTCACGGCGCTCCTGACCCTCGGGCAGACGCGCCTGGAGCGGCCCACCTTCGCGGTGCCGGAGGCCGAGGAAACGGCGGGCTACTGGGCGCGGGCGGGCTTCTTCAAGCACGCCGACGAGCTGTTCGAGCTCAATGGCGCCGTGCCGCGCGTGCGCGGGGGCGAGTCCAGCGTGCTGCTCGAGATCACCCCGGTGGTGAAGAGCGAGGACGTGCACGACGTGGTGGGGCGCATCCAGCAGCAGGCGCAGAAGATCCTGACGACGGAGCTGCACTACGACGCGAAGGCGACGGTGGGCTTCGCCATGTCGCTGTCCGAGATCTGCCAGAACATCATCGAGCACGCCGGTCGCGGCGGTTGGGTGGCCGTGCAGGCCTACACCTGGCGCAAGCGACTCAATCGCCGCGTGGTGGTGGTCGCCGTCTGCGACGCGGGCCTTGGCTTCCGGCAGTCGCTCGAGAGTGCGCCGGGTCGGGTGCTGGACGACCGGTGGGACGATGGCAAGGCGCTCGAGGACGCCGTGGTCCGCGGCGTGAGCCGGTTCCGTGATCCGGGTCGCGGCCAGGGGATTGCAGGGGTCCGAAGATTCATATCACGCTGGGATGCGAAGCTCAGTGTCCGCAGCGGAACCGCGAAGATCTCCCTCATCCCCACGTGGGACGAGGACGTACCACTCGAGGAGAATCTGGCTCCCTTCCCGGGAGCGCAAGTTCAGGTCACTCTAGCAGAGCGGGTCTCCGGGGGCCCGCGATGATGATTCACATCGACGTGAGCTCCGTACTGCGCCAGACGGTGTCGTGCGAGCTGTACTCCAATCTGGTCACGCGCCCCACGGGAGCCGCCGTGCGGACGCAGATCGAGGCGCTGCTGGACGACGAGCGTGAGCGGAGCCTCACCGTGATCGACTTCTCCCACGTGGGGATGATCGATTTCTCCTGCGCCGACGAAGTGGTGGCGAAGCTGCTGCTGCGCTCCGTGACCGAGGAGCGTGCGGCGCGCGAGGCGTACTTCCTCTTCCGCGGCGTGTCCGACGACCACTGGGACGCGATCGAGACGGTGCTCGAGCGTCATGGCCTCGCCCTCGTGCTCGAGACGGACGACGGCTGCCGCGTGGTGGGCACGGTGAACGACCGGGAGCGCCAGGCGTGGGAGAAGGTCTACGAGATGGGCCGCGCGCGGCCGGCCGACGTGGCACCAGCCCTCGGCACCCCGCACGACGACGCGGCCCTGGTGCTCGACCGGCTGCACCGGCGCCGGCTGCTCATGCGGCTGGAGGACGGTTACGTCGCCGTCGGCGGCATCGCGGATCGCCGTGCCTGACGCTCGCAACAAGCCGCTCCGGGTGGCGGGATTCGTCGCCACGCGGCTGAACGACCCCGAGCGCGGGCCGCAGGTGCGGCTCGCCCCCGTGGACGCCGAGGACCGGTTGCTGGTGGAAGGCGAGCTGGCGTGGGTGCACGGCCCGAGGCGCCAGCAGCTGGCGGAGGTCGTCATCGACCCACAGGTGAAGCGCGGTGACGTCGTACTTCGTGACGTTGCCGGCGTCTCGCCGTCCGAGATCGTACGGGTCGTGAAGCCCGACCTGGATTCACACACCCGCCGCGGACACTTCGCCTGACGCAATGACAGAAGCCACTCCCGCCGGCGCAGAAGGATCGAACGAGCGGCGCCGCGTGGAGCGGCGCAGCAACTCGCGCATCGGCGACCTCACCCTTCCCGAAGTCCGCCGCATCCTCATCACGACGCTCCTCGGCGCCGTGGTGCTCGCGCTGTTCATCTGGATGGTGCGCTCCGTCATCATCGCCGCGATCCTCGGCCTGGTGATCGGGTTCTACCTGCGCCCCGTCTTCCTCTGGATCCTGCGCCGCGTCCACGGACGCAACGTGGCGGCGATCCTGACGCTCATCGTCGTCATCCTCCCGATCCTGCTCGTGCTGGCGTACAGCTACCGCGAGATGGCCGGCGTGGTGTCGTACGCCAGCCAGCACCAGGCGGAGATCTCGGCGAAGGTGGACGCGTCGGTGTCGCGGCTCCCCTTCCTCCAGAACGCCAAGGTGGCGAGTGCCATCTCGGGATTCGTGGCGAACGCGACCGCATACGGCACGCGCATCCCGGCCGCGGTCCGCGAGGCGCTGGCCGGCTTCTCGGTGGCCGCCACCGTCTTCCTCTTCACCGCCTTCTACATCCTGATCGAGGCGGAGGTGATCGGCGGCTACCTGGCGGAGAAGATCCCGCCGCGGTACGCCGAGCTGCGAGCGGCGCTCGAGGTCAACGTGCGTGGCGTGCTCTACGGTGCCATCTACTCGACCCTGCTCACCCAGACGCTGAAGTCGCTGATCATCCTCGGGATGAACTTGGCCTTCCAGGTCCCGCTGGCGGGGGCGCTCGCCGTCGTCTCGTTCATAGTTGGTTTCTTTCCGATCGTTGGATCGTGGAGTGTATACGTACCCGTCGCGATCTGGCTGGTGATCTTCCGCGACGCCGTCGGTCCCGCCATCGCGATGGTCGTGATCGGCACACTCGTCAACACGGTCTTCATCTCCACCTACCTCCGGCCCAAGATCGCCGCCGATCGGTCGAAGGTGCTCAACTTCTACTGGATGTTCATCGCGCTCATCACCGGGGTCTACACCTTCGGCCTCTCCGGCATCCTGCTGGGACCGATCCTCATCGGCCTGCTCAAGGCCGTGGTGGACACCGTGACGGCGCGCACGAGCTGGCAGCAGTTGCTGGAGCTGGGCGACGATGAAGGGCTGAACGCTTCACCGGGCGCATGATCAGGTTCACGCACGTCACCAAGACCTACCCCCGCACCGGCACGGCAGTCCAGGACGTCTCGCTGCACGTCCGGAAGGGAGAGTTCGCGTTCCTCACCGGGCCGAGCGGCGCGGGCAAGACGACGCTCCTCCGCATGGTGTACATGGAGGAGCGGCCCACGGTAGGCGAGGTGCAGGTGAGCGGCACCAGCTCGCTCGAGGCCACGAAGCGCGACGTGGCGCGCCTGCGCCGGAAGCTGGGCATCGTGTTCCAGGACTTCCGCCTGCTGGAGAACCGCACGGCGGAGCAGAACGTCGCGTTCGCGCTGGAGTGCACGGGGGCCGCACCGGCGACCATCGCGCCGCGCGTGTCGCGCGTGCTCGGGCAGGTGGGGCTGTCGTCCAAGGGCACCGCCTACCCGCGTGAGCTGTCGGGGGGTGAGCAGCAGCGCGTGGCGATCGCGCGAGCCCTGGTGAACGACCCGTTCGTCCTCCTCGCCGACGAGCCGACGGGCAACCTGGACGACCGCGCGACGCGCGGAATCTTCCAGCTCCTGCGCGAGATCAACGCCGCCGGCACGGCGGTGCTGATGGCGACGCACAACCTGGAGCTGATCCGGCGGAGCGACTTCCGCACGATCGAGATGAACCGCGGCTCGGTGGTGTACGACTCCGCCGAGCATGCGCCGCCGCAGGAGGCCGTGGAGCTCTGATGCGATCCCTCCGCGACGCGTTCATCACCTTCCGGCGGTCGCCGCTCCTCAGCGCGCTGAGCGTGACCACGATCGCCTTCTCGCTGTTCGCCTTCGGCCTGTTCGGGCTGGTGGCGCTCAACATCCGGC
>CAMLIU010000164.1 GCA_946479995.1 uncultured Gemmatimonadota bacterium
GGGCCATACATGCCGGACATCCACATGCAGCCGAGCGCGAGGGGAAACACCGTCGGCCCGGCCGCGCCGAGCTGGCGTGGCGACGTTTGGAGCGGCATGCGTCCACCGTAGCGCGTGGCGGCGCCGCCGGCAACGTGAACAGTCGGTCCGGTGCCGACTGCGCATCGGGCCTGCATGCCGATGACGGCGACAACTCACGCGTGCCGGCCTGTCCAATGAATCCGTGTGCCTCGCTGCGCGCGCGGGCGGCAGCCGGCATGGTCACGCCCGCCCCGCGGAGGTCCGACCAAGCCTTGCCCAGCTGCCCGGGATCCGGCTACAATCGGATCTTCTACCTGCCCGTGAGACCCCATGCTGGGAGGTCGTTCAACGGTAGGACACGTGGCTCTGGACCACGTTATCGGGGTTCGAATCCCTGCCTCCCAGCCAATCTTCCGTTTCGTTCCCTTCGACGAGCAGATCGAACGGCTTAAGGTAAGCGACTGAAAGACTTCCGCGGTCGAAGGTCGAGTTCGATACCAGCGTTTTTAGGAATAACGCCTGTTCGTGCGGATCTTGCCGAATGAACAGATTGTGGGCGTTTTTCGCGAGTTCTAGAATCTTCGACCCCATGGCCCCGTAATCGTGGCTGGCTCGCTCGTGTCGGGCCGTCTCGCGACGGATCGACGCCAGTTCCGTTTCCCATTCCCCGGATTTCCGCTGCCAGAGTTCGTCGCTAACGCGTCCCGCCAAGCGGTCCTCATACGCTTGATCCAGCTTGGCCTGGACGCTCAGGTACTGCTGCTGTAGCTGCATTACGGCGGTCCGGTGGTAGCGCTCCTTGTCACCCTGGCTGTCGCGCAGGGCTTCCGCAATCCAGTCCGCGACATCAACCGGCACCTGTACCCGCTTTACGACCTCGGCAAACAGTCTGGAGAGCTCTTCCTCTCGGACATAGGTATTTCCGCAGGGGCCACGCCCTCCGGTGCAGTGGTAGTAAACGTACCGACCCTTCTTGATCTCGGCCGTCATCGCGCAACCGCAACGACCACAGTTGACCAGACCAGCGAAGGCATGGCGACGCTTCGAATACCTGGGCCGATTCGCGCCCTCGAAAACCTCCTGCACCTGCTCGAACAGCATCATGGAGATGATCGGTTCGTGCTGTCCCTTGTAGCGCTTGCCCTTCCAGACGAACTCGCCGCCGTAGATCGGGTTCCGGAGGATTCGATGGATTTCGGATTTCACTAGACGCCGCGACACGCGGGGATGCGTCAGGCCAATCTCCCCGGCGAGACGGGTGACTTCCTTCAGCGACACATCCCCTTGGGCGTACGCTTCGAACAGCCGCGCGATCAATGGACCACGGACGCGATCGACTTCAATCCGCCGCGTCTCGAGGTTGTTCACGTAACCGACATGCGCCACCGTAGGCCAGTGGCCTTGCTCGGCCTTCTCCCGCATCCCCTTTCGAACTTCCTCGGACAGGTTGTCGATGTAGTTCTTGGCCATCAGAACGCGGATTCCGTGCATGAACTTCTCTGACGACCGAGAGTCCTCTGACAGGATCACGCCTTCCTTGACAAGATGAACTTCGAGATCGAGCTCGCCGATTGTGACCCAGTCCTTGATGTTGCGGTACAGGCGATCGGTCTTCTCGACGAGCAGTACAGGTCGGGGTTCGGGGCAACCCTCCAGGAAGGAGACCATTTCGCTGAAGGCGAGGCGGCCCGCTCGCTTGGCGGTCTCAATGTCCTCGAATTCGTGGACGATCTGGAGCCCGTGTTGTGCCGCGTACTCGGTCAGGAGCTTTCGCTGCGCCGGAATCGAGAAACCTTCCTTTTCCTGCTCCTTGGATGACACACGCACGTACAGAACCGCTTCGCGCGTGCGCGGAACCGGCGCGGATTGCTGCCTTGCGGGGTCTTTCATGGCTGGCGAAATTCGGGAACGTCCTGCGACTCGTCTTGTCTGAGCTTAAGGTCCCATTCTCGCAGAATCGCGAAGTAGGCGGCCAGTCTTTCGCGGCTCTTCCGCTCGTCCTCCAGTGAGTCCTCAACACCGGTTCGAACGACGGACACGTCGCCCGAGCCGTCGGTCTCACGACTTCGGTTGGCCTTCCGATGAGAAGACCCCATCCGTCCTTTGCGTGCCGCCATTTGAGGTCCAGCGCTTGAGCCTAAATCGCTAGTGGACGCTCCCGGGCGCCGCCGCAATGGCGGCGTCCGAGAACCGCAGGTCATCGCTACGAAACGCCCTGGATCGAGGAGACGTGCGCCTGCTGCTCATATGCTTTGAGCACCAACTCGCGGACGCGGTCTTGAGCGGTCGGATTGCCAATTGCGCGGAGCAACGGAAAGTTGCACTTCTCGCCGTGCGCGATGAATGGACGTGCGGGGAACGTCACGTTCCGGCCAGGTCCGTCTCGCCGCTCCCACACCGCGAAGCCCACCAGCTTGAGGCCGGCGAGTTCTCCGTCGATGAAGTGGATCTCTGCGTCGGCCAGCTTGCCCGCCGGCTTCCCCTGTTCGTTGCGAAGAATCTTGACTTCGATGTTCATGACATCCCTCGGAAGAAGCGGCCCGACCGGCGATCAGCCGGGCCTGGTGTTTGTTGCGTTCCTATGCGTTTGCTGTGACGAGATCCGTTGCGGGTGACCCGATCCGGTTCCACAGCCATTGCTGGAGCGTGTTCAGGCCGACGAGCACGGGATCGGCTGGTGCGAAGAGGTGTCGCTCATCGCGGTACCGCGCGCGTTGCCAATCGAACTCGGTCGCATCGATCAGCACGAGACGCGCGGATGACTTCGCGCGCGCAGGGGTGAATGCGATCGGATCCGCAGCCATCGCGGACACGTCCGAAAGCGGTGCCGTGTGCAGCGTGACCGTGGCCGGCGCATCGAGGCGGACTGGTGCCGTCGTGATGAACGCGTGGTAGAACCGCGTTTCGCGTCCGATCGTCACCTCGATGCTGGGCGTGATCCTCGAGGTGGGCATGGTGTTCTCCCTTCTGCTCTGGTCGTGTGTCTCTGTTCGCGGGTGAGTCCCGGCCATCACGTAATTGCCAGTCCGAGGCGGCCCGGAGGGGCCGTCAAGCCCGCCAGCCCCGAACGGGGTCGGAGCGAAGCGGAGAGGCTTGACGGTCCTGAGGGACGCCCGACAATCCGGCGGCGTGATGGCCCGGCGCGGTGTCATGCGTGGGCTCCGTCTGCGAGTCGCGTGGTGAACGTTCCCGCTTCGCGGAAGCTGAAATAGCGGCCGGCGTCGCCGACGATCAGGTGATCGAGCAGCGGCATGTCGAGGATGTCGGCCGCCTGCGCGAGCCGCAGCGTGAGCCGTGCATCGTCCGGGCTTGGCGTTGGATCACCGCTCGGGTGGTTGTGCACGACGAGCAGCGCAGTCGTGCCCGGTGTCAAGCACGCGGGTACGAACACGTCCGGCAGCGAGATGGACGTGCTCGAGCGCGTGCCGCGTGAGAGCACGTGCCAGGCGAGGAGACGGTGGCGAGTGGAGAGGCACGCAACGGCGAAGACCTCCACCGTCTCGTTGGCGAGCAATGGCGCCAGCGTGGCGGCGGCTGTTCGGGGATCACTGAGGGCCTCCGACGGCAGTCGTACCGCTTGGCCCTGGTCATCGCGCAACGTGCGGTAGGTGCAGACGAACTCGCGAACACGGTGTCGGCGAGAAAGGCTGTCCGGTGAAGTCGCTGGCATGTCTGGTCTCCTTCCTGGCGGGAGGTCCGCGGCCCTGTGGGCACACGTCTCCCAGGCCGCAGCGGCGGTGTCCGCGGCTGCGGGACTCAACGGGTGGATGGGTGAATGCGTGAGGCCGTCAGAGACGGCGAGTCGTGCGTGAAGACCGATGGGATCGCGCATCGCACACACCTCCGCTGAGCGCCTGGGCTCTGTGAGCGGAGGCAGCCGCGAGCGCGACACGAGTCGCGTGCGGGACGCGCGACGGGTCTACGACCGGGCGCGCGCGATCTGAGAAAGGGCCGTGCGGGACAAGCCCGCACGGCAACGAAGCGCCAGGGTCAGTGGACCGTGGCGAGCAGGCGGCTGGCAGCCCGGTCGAGGGTGAACCGCGTGTCCTGCCAGGGCGTGTGCTGGCTGAGTCGTGTCAGCCCCTGCACGTAACCCCAGACGGACCGCGGGTTCGTCTCATGCTGCTCCGCCATCATGTAGGCGTCGAGCGCGTGTTTGCGCGGCAGATCCAGCCGCTGCGTCACGCCCTCGACCACCTTCTCGCGTGTCTCACCGAGCTCCTGGGAGGTGGCTCGCAGGAGTATGGTGCGATCAGCGGCGAGATCTGCGTCGAGCGCCGCGCGGACCTCTCGCAGCGAGTCGGTCCAGGCGTGGTGAATCGACGCACCAATGTGCCGGCGCCGAAAGCCGGCGACATGGTGAAAACCCCAGATGATGTGATTCGCGCACACGGCACGAAACAGGAACATATCCAGGGACAAGGCGGCGGCACCGACGTCGCTGTTCCGGAGCATGAAGCCGCGGAACAACCCGGCCTGCGACGCGTCGGTAGGGTCGTCGAGCGAGCGGTTGCCGTCCACGAGGAACAGGAACATGTCTCGATCTCCCAGATAAGCACCGGACGGAACCCGTTCGGCGCCGAACACGCCATCCTTGTAACCGAGCGGCAAGTGCCAGGCCGGGTGCTGGACCATCAGGTCGAGCACACGGTCGGCCAGCTCGTCGTGGTGGACTCGCGCGTACCTCGGTGAGGTGATCGCGTGGATGGTCCACGGTTCGTCCCGATCCGCGAAGAGCTGATGCTGTGCGCGGTCGGCACGTTGCAGCCCGAAATTGATCGCGTCGGCCGCAATCGGTGCGGGCAGCGTTCGGAGGTATGCGGGCGGCGCACCGGCGAGGCCGGCGAGCTGCTCGAAACTCCAATGGGTCAGACCTCGTGGCGGTCCGGAGCGGTCGCCTATCGCGAGCGCGTCGTCCGTCACGGCCTGAACCTGCAAATCCACGGTCTCGGTGATGCGCGCGTCGGTGCGGTGGCGTCTGGCGCGAGCCGCCTCGGCGAGCGCGTGAACACTGGCGTACCGTTCGTCGGGTGGCCTCTTGGCCCATTCCCGATGCGCGGTGTACGCGGTGACAGTCGATACACTTCGTCCGTGCATGATGTGCTCCTTTCTGATGCCCTGTGGGCGAACGAGGGAAGGAAGCGCTCCACGGCCGCTGTGCGGGCGTGGAGGCGTGGCCAGGATGGCCACAACGAGAGAGGTCAGACGTGG
>CAMLIU010000165.1 GCA_946479995.1 uncultured Gemmatimonadota bacterium
GACGCGCGCGGGCCGGCGCCCCAGCTCACGTACTTCTTCACCTCGGGAGGGGCCTCGGGCGCATCGGGTCGCGTCGCCCGCGCCAGCGCCACGGCGTACTTCACCACGCTCGGCGCGGCCGGCAGGCGACGCACGAGGTGCAGGAGCTCGAGGAGCTCCACTTCGCTGAGCACCGGCGTCACCGTGGCCTGGGTGTCGGTCGTCGTCTCGGCGACGATGCGCTCCTCCTCCTCCCGCGACGGATAGCCGACGGTCAGCTGCACCATGAAGCGGTCCAGTTGCGCCTCGGGAAGGGGATAGGTGCCCTCCTGCTCGATCGGATTCTGCGTCGCGAGCACGAAGAAGGGCTCGGGAAGCACGTGCGTCGTCCCCGCCGCGGTCACCGCATGCTCCTGCATCGCCTGCAGCAGCGCGGCCTGGGTCTTCGGCGGCGCGCGGTTGATCTCGTCGGCGAGCACGATGTTCGCGAACACCGGGCCGTTCACGAACTTGAAGAAGCGCCGCCCGGTGGCGTGATCCTCCTCGAGGAGCTCCGTCCCGGTGATGTCGCTCGGCATCAGGTCGGGGGTGAACTGCACGCGGGAGAACTGGAGATCCAGCGCCTGCGCGACCGTCTGTACGAGGAGCGTCTTCGCGAGGCCGGGAACCCCGACGAGCAGTGCGTGACCTCCGGCGAGGAGGGCAGCCACGAGGTTGTCCACCGTGTCGCGCTGGCCGATGATGCGACGGCCGATCTGCGCATCGAGGGCCCGGCGCGCCCGGGCGAGTCGGTCGAGCAGCTCGAGGTCACGCTCGTCGTCACGTGGCGAGCGGGCGTTCGCAGGACCGGTCACGGGAGCTTCATCTCCGGATGCAGGGGGCTCATGCTGCGGAAGCTACGCGCCGGCGCATGGCGGCAGAAGCAGCCCTGTCAACGGCACACGGGGCGCTGGCCAGCGCCCCGTGTGCCATTTACGGACCGGTATGCTGTGACGTTACGGCACCGAGACGTTCGCGAACCCCACCGCGCCGTGCGACGAGCTCGTGAGGTACGCCATGGCGTGGTAGCTGCCGGCCGACGGCTTCCAGTGCTCCACGTACGTCACCGACTCACCGGGTGCCAGCGTGCGGGTGGTGACTACCTGCGCGAATGCCTGGTCCGCTCCCCAGCGCCACACCAGCGTGTCGTTCGCGTCCCAGACGCGGATGTCGTACTGCTGCGAGTCGTTGAACCGCACCGTCGCCGTGCTGTCGCCCGTGTTCTTTACCGTGAAGGTGAAGGTCACGTCGCCTCCATTCACCATCGTGGTGAGCGTCGCGGGAAGCGAGTCGCGCCATGGCATCATTACTGGCGGCGTGCCACCGGGCTGGGTGGAGTCCACGCAGCCGAGGCAGGTCGGCATCAGCTGCAGGTGCGAACCGTGCACCTGCTGCGACGTCATGATGATGCGGTGAGCAGGAGCGGCGCTCGCGCTGGGCGCGACGACGGAGTCGCTGGCGTACAGTCCGTCGACGGGCATGAGCTGCACGCTGCCGTCGAACGACACCGTGAATTCGGCCAGCTTGCACGGCCACGGTGCGTAGACGGCGAGGGCCATGCCGCTGGGCGGCGGGCAGGGCGTGTCGCTCGTCGTCACGCTGATCGCGCGCGACGTGGTTGCGCCGCTGTACAGTGCCCCCGAGCCGTCGAAGTAGAGCAGGGAAGGAATGCTCACCGGCACCGCCGAATCGCCGGTGAATGCCATCACGAGGTCGTCGCCGTGCACGAAGAGCTGGACCATGCGCCGCGGGTCGCTCTTCTGCCACGCGATGAACGTTCGGTCGGGGGGCAGCGACGGCGCGAAGGCGGCGCACATCGCGCCCGGGGGACATGGGCTTCCGAACTGCATCTCCTGCGCGGTGGCGAGGTAGTCACTCGTCGTGCCGTCGACACCGATCGAGACACTGGACAGGCGTCCCGTGCCGACGAGCAAGGTCGCGAGCCCGCGATAGGCGCCGATCTCGCCCGCACTCCCGCCGTGCTGCTGCAGGGAATCGGCGAGCTGCAGCAGCTTCTGCGCGGCGTCGTTCGCCGCGTCACGAGTGTCCGGCGCCGTGGATTCGGAATGACAGCCGGCCACGATGGCAATACCGGCGAGGACTGCGGCGAGACGGCTGCGGGTCACGTCTTCCTCCGGGAAAGTGGGGCGCTCACGACGACGCCTCTCGAGCGGGAGAGGCGTCGTGGGTGCTCATGTTGTCATACCTGCCGAGCGGGTGAAGCGTCACTCCGTCGGCGGTGAGCTCAGCGCAGCTCGAACGCCACGCGCTCCTGCACCGGATAGTTGCTGCTGTGCAGGGTGGCGATGGCGACGTAGGTGCCGGGGGGCAGCGACGTCGCGGCGTGCTCCTCGAATTTCTTCGTCTCGCCACCGTCGAGCACCGTGTTCTGCCGCGACTGGGTGAACATGCGACCCTTGCCCCAGCGATACACTTCGCGACCCGCGGAGTCGCGCACGCTGAAGTCGTACTCCTGCCCGCTGGGGAAGGTGAGCTCGATGCCCTTCCTGCCAGGATTGGTGACGTTGAGGGCGAAGTGCAGACCATTGTTCGCCGCGCTGACGGCGAACGCACTCCGGATCTCGCCGACGACGCGCTTTTCCGCGCGCTGCACGGTGCGACCGGACGGGGCGACGGTGGCCGCCGCTTCGGAGTGCGAGCGCGATCCGCACGCCAGCGCGACGGCGCCGGCGAGGAGCAGGGGGATGAGCAGACGGGAATTCATGGGACGGAACCAGATCGAGACGCGGGTTGGGTGCGGGCGCGCGTCCGCTCACACATCCAACGGGTTGGCAAGTTATCAACAGCAGGACGAAGAGGCAACTTGAACCGTCACACAGAAGTTGTGATACAGATTGCACTTGCGAGGTGATCACACTTCTTCGGCGCCTGTTCGGTTTGGCCATGAGAATCGCTTGCGAAAAATTTCACAAGCGCTAGATTCCGCCCCGCGATGACAGGCAATCCGGGCCCCACCCCGCCGGGGCAGGACGACTCCCACCGCGCGCCCGACAAGGGCGTCTCGGCGGGCGAATACGCAGGGCTCGGCATCCAGTTCGCCGCGTCCATCGTCGTCTTCCTCTACCTCGGCCAGTGGCTCGACCGGAAGCTCGGCACCGCACCCTGGCTCCTCCTCGCCGGCGTGTTCATTGGCGCGGGTGGCAGCTTCTACAGCATGTATCGCCGGCTCATGGCCGCCCAGGCGCGTGAGGACGCCGCCCGGGCAGCGCGCCGGAGGGATGGACAGCGGTGAACAGCCGGCCCCTGGGACGCGGGCTGGCGCTGTACCTGCTGGCGTCGTCGGCGGCCATCGTGGTCGCCGCGCTGGTGTTCGTGATGGTGTACGGCGGGGCAGCGGAACGGCGCGCAGTGGTGGTGAGCGCCGTCGTCGCCCTGGTGGTGCAGGGGATCGCCTGCGCCGTCGCGCGGCTCATGGCCGCCGGGGGCAACGGCATCGCCGGCTGGACGCTGGGGGCGGTGATCTGTCTCGTCGCCCTCGTGGCGTACGGCTTCGTGAGCCGCGCGGTGGGGCTGCCGTCGAATGCGGCGCTGCTGAGCCTCGCGACGTTTTTCTTCCTGACTGAACTGATCGAGCCGCCGTTCCTCAACATATGAAGACAGCTGCGTTCCTCCTCGCGCTCGCCATCGCCGCGCCCTCGCTCGGCGCACAGGTGCCCACCGAGCGGCCCGACACTACCGGCAACCGCGCCGCGCACGTTGTGGCGCCGGCCCCCCACGCCGGGCAGCACGAGGCCGAGCCCGGGATCTACAAGGGGGTGCCCGAGGACCACCACGGCTGCGAGGAGTTCGCCAGCGGCGACTTCATCACGCCGCACATCACCGATGCGCACTGCCTGGACGTGCCGGGCTTCCCGAAGTTCTGGGAGGCGCACGAGGTGGCGCTGCCGCGCTGGAAGCCGGTGCAGATCGGCGGCGTGGCTGTGGACTTCTCCCCCACCAAGCACGTGGTGATGCTGCTCGTCGCCGCCCTCCTCTGCTGCGTGGTGCTCATCGGCGCGGCGCGCTCGCACGTGGCGCACACGAAGGACGTCGGCCGTCCGAAGGGCTTCGCCACCGGCATCGAGTCGATGGTGCTCTACATCCGCAGCGAGGTGGGGCTCCGCAACCTCGGCCACCATGGCGAAGGGTACGCGCCATTCATCATGGCGCTCTTCTTCTTCATCCTGTTCGCCAACCTGCTCGGCCTGATCCCCTTCGGCTCCACGGCGACGGGCAACGTATCGGTGACGGCGGCGCTCGCGCTCGTGACGTTCATCGTCGTCGAGATCGCCGGCATTCGCGCGCAGGGGCTCAACTACCTCGGCACGATCTTCTACTGGAACAAGGATCTGCCGATCGCGATCCGCATCCCGATGTTCCTCATCATGACGCCGATCGAGATCGTCGGGAAGATCGCCAAGCCGTTCGCGCTGACGATCCGTCTCTTCGCCAACATGACGGCGGGCCACATCGTCGTGCTCGCGCTCATCGGCCTCATCTTCACCTTCAAGAGCTACGTGCTCGGCACGGCGCCGCTGCTGATGGCGGTGGCGATCATGATGCTCGAGCTGTTCGTGGCGTTCCTGCAGGCGTTCATCTTCGCGCTGCTCGCCAGCGTGTTCATCGGGCAGATCCGAGAGGGAGCGCACTAACAGCTGGAGACTGTTTCCCGGTTCTTCGGCTTCTCGGTTCACGGCGTGCCTTGGGACGCCAGAGCTGACCGGGGCCGGCCGTGAACCGAGAAACTGACAAACCGAAGATCAGACGTTCCGCTCTCCGTCCTCGCCCCTCGGAGCGCGAATGTACCCGGCCTCTCGCCGGGGAAGTCCGTTGAGACCCGGGTCTCGGTGACGGACGGCGGCTGAAGGAGTGGGCCGCGGGCGCTGAAGTCTCACGTTTCAAGCAAGCATTGGAGATAGCATCATGGTTCACTCGATTCTTCCCCTCCTGCAGGCCGCCGGCGACATGACCGCCGCCGCCACGGCGAGCTCGCGTGGCATGATGGCCGTCGGCGCCGGCCTCGGTGCCGGTCTCGCCGTCATCGGTGCGGGCCTCGGCATCGGCCGCATCGGTGGCCAGGCCGTGGAAGGCATGGCTCGTCAGCCGGAGGCCGCTGGCCGCATCCAGACGGGCGCGCTCATCCTGGCCGCGCTCATCGAGGGCGTCGCGCTGTTCGGCGCCGTCATCGCGTTCCAGATCC
>CAMLIU010000166.1 GCA_946479995.1 uncultured Gemmatimonadota bacterium
CCATCACACATGATGGCGTCGAATCGTGAAGTTTCGTTCCACCAGCGAGAAAGGGACTGTCGACGCGATGTGTCACGTCGACAGTCCTTTTCGTTCATGCGGGCTTCATCCCTGCTTCCCGTTCGATACCCCCGCTTCCTGCGCAAGGAGGAACCATGACCGAGCAGAGCACGCGCTATGGCATCTCCACCACTGTCGACCTGCCGTACGAACAGGCCGTCGAGCGCACACGCGAGGCACTCCAGAAGGAAGGGTTCGGCGTGCTCACCGAGATCGACGTCAAGGCGACCCTGAAGAAGAAGATCGACGTGGACTTCCGTCCGTACGTCATCCTCGGCGCGTGCAATCCGCCGCTCGCGCACAAGGCGCTGAGCGCCGAGCTGGACATCGGGCTCCTCCTCCCCTGCAACGTGGTCGTCTATGCGGCCGACGAGCCGGGGAAGAGCGTGGTGGGTGCGCTGGACCCGGTGGAAGCGCTCGCGCTGACCGGCAACGACGGGATCCGGCCGCTCGCCACGGAGGTTCGTGGACGGCTGGAGCGGGTGCTCGCCGACGTGAGCGGGTCCTAGCCACGCGCGCGTCCTCCGGGCGGCCTTCGCCGTGCGTCGCCGTGTTCGTGGCGCGCGCGGCCAAGGCCGACTATATTCCCATATAGTATCTCTTAGCGAGGACCACGGTGGGCAATCTCAAGCTGACGCCGGAGCTGATGGGCATCATCGCCGAGCGGTTCAAGGCGCTCGGCGAACCGGCGCGCCTGCAGATCCTGGATGCCATGCGCGGCGGCGAGATGACCGTTACGGAAGTGGTGGAGGCGACTGGCCTCGGCCAGGCGAACGCGTCCAAGCACCTCGGCCTGCTCCACCAGCTCGGCTTCGTGACGCGCCGCAAGGAAGGCCTGTTCGTGTACTACGCACTCGCCGACCGCGACGTCTTCCGGCTGTGCGACATCATGTGCGGCAAGCTGGAAGCGGAGACGAGCGCCCGGCGCAAGGTCCTCGCCGGGCGCTGACGCCGCTGCGCGTAGCCCGTGTCGTTCCCGCCCCCGCGGGCAGCATGAATCAGGGAATGCCGATGATGCCGAGCCCGGGCAGGCCGCCGGTGCCATAGCCGATGCCGGCCCGCGTCGGGACGTCGCCAGCGGCCGTTGGCGCATCGGCGAAGCCGGCTGGCACTGGCGTCGTCCGGTCACAGGTCGTCTCGTTCCACGACGGCGCCGCGGCCATCATGGCCACGAGAGCAAGTACCGCGAGGAAGTAGTGCCTCCGCATCAACGCGCCTCCTTCAGTGCGGCGTCGAGCAGCTGCCGGAACTGCGGCAGCGGGAGTGCGCCTTCCACCCCCTTCCCATTCACGACGAAGCTCGGCGTGACGCGAATCCCGAGCCTGCCGGCGGCGATGTTCGCTCGCATGGTGCCCGGACTCACCTCGGGGACGGCATAGCACTTCGCGAATCGCGCCACGTCGAGGCCGGCCGCCTTCGCATAGCGATTGAACGCCGGCACGGGATCGCGCGCCTTCTTCCACTCCGTCTGGCTGGCATAAAGCGCATCGTGCATGGCCCAGAACCGTCCCTGTTCGGCAGCGCACTCGCTGGCATGCGCCGCTTCGTCGCCGTTGGGAAACATTCCCATCACGAAGGGAACATACTTGAAGAAGACCTTGCCTGTCTGCACGTAGTCCTTCTCGATCTGCGGCTGGGTCTGGCGCGCGAAGCTGCCGCAGAAAGGGCAGCCGAAGTCGCTGAAGTTCACGACGACGACTGGCGCGCCGGGACTTCCCTTGTCGTACCCCACGCCAGTGAGATCCACCCCCTGCACCACGACCCGGCGTGGCGAGCGCTCGGAGGACGCAGCGGCTGCCGGCGTCGTGGACGCGGGTGCAGGTCCGGTCGCTTCGTTCGCGGGACCGGCAGTACGCGGAGCGCGAGCCGACGGCGACGAGTCCGCGACGGAGCGCGTCGAGCCCGCGGCCGGATCCGAGGCCGGTGCCGGCGGCAGCGTGGCCGATGTCGATGCGGCGACGCCGTCACCGGCGGCGACGGCGCCAGCGCCGCTGTCGCTCCCGGTGCTGCTGCAGGCACTCCCGAGCGCGACGAGCGCGATCGCCAGCGCCCCACCGCGAGCGCGTGCACGACATGCGTGGAAGGACTTCATCATTCGAATCACAGCTCCAGGTTGACAAGCTGGCCGAGGCCAGCGAGAAAGTTCGAGATCAGGGTGAAGCGCCCGGTGAACAGCAGGACGCCCACCACCACGAGCAACACGCCGGCCGCGCGCTCCAGGGGCACGAGCCAGCGCCGTACCTGTCTCGTGCTTGCGAGGAACCAGTTGAATCCCACGGCGGCGACGAAGAACGGGATGCCCAGGCCCAGCGTGTAGGCGGTGAGCAGCATGATTCCCTCTCCCATCGTTCCCTGCATCCCCGCGTAGAGGAGGATGGATGCGAGAACGGGCCCCACGCATGGCGTCCATCCGGCGCCGAAGGCCGCGCCGGCGAGCACCGATCCGACGAGCCCCGCCGGCTTCGACGCGAGCTGCACCCGCCCATCGCGCATCAGCCACGACGGGCGGAGCACGCCCACCAGGTACAAGCCGAACGCGGCGATGATGACGCCCCCGATCTGCTGCAGGAGCGGAAGCGAGCGGCGAAGGGTCTCGCCGAGCAGCGTCGCAGTGGCACCAAGGGCGACGAAGACGAGGCCGAAGCCGAGGACGAAGAGCGCTGCATGCAGCGCAGCGCGGCGCCGCGCCGTCCACCGGTCGGCCATCGTCAGCTCGTCGAGGGTCATGCCGGTGACGAATGTGACGTAGCTCGGCACGAGCGGCAGCACGCACGGCGACAGGAAGGAGACCAGCCCGCCGAGGAAGGCCATGCCGAGTGAGACGGACACGCCGCTCATGGCTCCCCTCCTGGAGGCGAGGGTACTTCGGCGAGCAGTCGCTCCACCGCCTGTTCCAGCGTGACGGACGTGAAGATGCCCTTCACCTCGTGGCGGATGCGTCCCTCGCGGTCGATGAGAAAGGAGATGGGCAGCGTGCGGGCGCCCCCGAACTCCTGCACGACGGCGCCGGTGGCCATGGCGATGGGATACGTGATGCCGCGCTCGCGGACGAAGTCCGCCACGGCGCGCGAGCCGATGGCGTCGGTGGAGATGCCGATGATGGTGAAGCCACGGTCGCGCTTCGCCTCGTAGGCGCGCTGGAAGCCAGGCATCTCGATGCGGCAGGGCGGGCACCACGTCGCCCAGAAGTTGACGAGGACCACCTTGCCGCGCAGCGACGCGAGGGACACCTGCTGTCCGTCCAGCGTGGTGAGCTCGAACTCCGGCGCGCGTGCGCCCGATGACTGCACGCCGATGGCGGCGGCGAGCTGCGGCCACATGCGCGAGCCGATGAAGCCAAGAAGCAGCAGCCACAGGATCGCCTCGATGGCGACCCGGGGCCTGATGCGGGGGAACGTCATTCGGCGTCGCACGTTGGTGGGTGGCCGGTCGGCGCCTTCTTTTGCTGCATAACTGAGTAGTATTATAGTCGCCTTTGCGTGGAATATGCAACCGGTGGCGGCGCGAGCGCTGCCCACATACGTCGGGAACAAAGTGAGCTGCATTCGTCGCTCGGCCGCCCTGTCGCGGCCCGGCACTGCAGTCGACATCCTCACACCGGCAGGGCATGTGTAATGCAGCCCCCCTGCTTATCGCCACCGGAGTATGACCATGCGTCACGCCGCTTCGCTGGCAGGCCTGACGTTCCTGCTCGTTGCCTGCGCATCATCGATGCAGCAGGGCATGCCGAGCTCCACGCCCTCGCCTGCCCCGTCACCCGTCGCCACCGCGAGCCGCGCCGACTGGTCGTCGTACAACGGCTCCGTCGAGGGGACCCGCTACTCGGCGCTCACCGAGATCACCCCCGCGAATGCCGCGAACCTGCAGCGTGCCTGCACCTTCGACACCGGCGAGCAGATGTCGATGCAGAGCGGGCCCGTGGTCGTCGACGGGGTGCTCTACCTCACGACCGACACGAGCACGTACGCGATCGACGCGGCGACCTGCCGCCGCATCTGGCACACCGCCCGGCCGTACCAGCCGCTCGGATTCCTGAAGAACAACCATGGGGTCGCCTGGATGAACGGGAGACTCTTCCGGGTGAATGGCGGCGTGCACGCGTATGCACTGGATGCCGCCAGCGGGCGCGTACTGTGGGACGTGCCGTTCGGCGTCGCGGCGGGGGAAGGCGCGCCGATGGCGCCCGTCGCGTGGAACGGCATGGTGTTCGTCGGTAATTCCGGCGGCGACAACATGGGCGTGCAGGGACACGTGCACGCCCTCGATGCGGCGACCGGTCGGGAGGTGTGGAAATTCGACGTCATTCCCGACACCGGCGCTCCGCGCGCCACGTGGCCCAGCGGACCAAACGCCACGCCGCCGACCGGGGGTGGGATGTGGAGCAGCTTCACCCTCGATCCCGTCGGCGGGATCCTCTACGTGCCGGCCGGCAATCCGGCACCCGACTTCATGCCGCAGCTACGCGAGGGAAGGAACCTCTACACCAACAGCGTCATCGCGCTCGACGCACGGACTGGCCGTTTCATCGACTTCGTGCAGGTCGTCCCCGGGCAGGACGACTGGCACGACTGGGACGTGAGTGCCACGCCGGCGCTGATCCGCACCCGCGCCGGCACGTCGCTCCTTGCGCTCGCGGGCAAGGACGGCGAGCTGCACGGCGTCTCGCGGTCGCCGATGCGCATCACCTGGTCGGTGCCGACGACGACCCACGCCAACGGCGAGGCGCGGCTGACGCACAGGCAGGCGACGCGATTCTGCCCGGGCACGCAAGGTGGCACCGAGTGGAATGGACCGGCGTACGATCCGCGCCTCAACCTCGTGTTCACCGGCGCGGTGGATTGGTGCGCGAGCATTCGCCTCGTCAATCCGGACAGCATTCCACATCCGCTCCCTCCCGACTTCACCGGCAACGCAGGTGGCGGATTCGGCCAGTTCGACCCGAAGGCGCAGTGGAAGGGATGGATCACGGCAACGGATCCCGACGCCGGCCAGGTGCGCTGGCGCTATCAGGCGAGCAGCCCGATTCTCGCCGGCATCACGGCTACCGCGGGTGGCGTCGTGCTGGGAGCCGACGTGGAGGGCCACCTGCTGGTGCTTGATGGTGCATCGGGGCGCGTACTCAAGGAGATCGACACCGGCGCGCCGAG
>CAMLIU010000167.1 GCA_946479995.1 uncultured Gemmatimonadota bacterium
GGGCTCCTCACGGCGCATGGCTCCCTGCCATGGGGAACGCAGATCTTCTCAGATCTTCAACAGCCTGATCAACCGCAGATTCAAGCCTCGGGCGAGCCTCGGCGCACCGAGTCCATCCCCTACACCCCCAAAGCTTCTTGAAATGTGTTGGAACGGCCTCGGGAGACTCTTCGGTGCGAGGAGCCTTCCTGTTCAGGGAAAGATCTGCGTCAGATCAGGCAGTCAAGGATCTGCGCTGATCTGCGTTCTCATTCGACATGGAGCCGTGCGCCGAGAGGAGCCCTGCCGAGGCGGGGTACCTGACACGGAGCGGCAAAGAGAGAGGCGCTATGCCGAGGCGGAGTACCTGACACGGAGCCGTACAGAAAGAGGAGCCCTGCCGAGGCAGGGATCTTCCGGCGCCCGGGGGAGCGGATAGAATATCCCCACCCCTTCCCCAGCCGTCACATGCGCCGCCCCGCCTCCGTCCTCTCCGCGCTTCTGCTGTCGCTCGCCCTGTCGGTCCCTGCCGTCGCCCAGAATGGTGCGGCCGCGGGTGCGGCGAAGCCCACCGTCGGGCTGCCGCTGAAGACCGCGCGCACCCACAGCTTCACCACCACGAAGGGCACCTGGATCTCGCTCGACGTCTCGCCCGATGGGCAGAAGATCGTCTTCGACCTCCTCGGTGACCTGTACACGCTGCCCATCACCGGCGGCACCGCCACGCGGCTCACTCACGGCATGGCGTACGACGCGCAGCCACGCTGGTCGCCCGACGGGAAGAAGATCGTCTTCGTCTCCGACCGTTCCGGTGGCGAGAACCTGTGGGTCATGAACGCCGACGGGAGCGACACCACCGCGCTCACCACCGGCAACGTCAACATGTACGTGTCGCCCACCTTCTCGCCCGACGGCGAGTACGTGGTGGCGTCACGCTCCGGCGGCACCTTCGGCACGGCGAAGCTCTGGATGTTCAACGTGGACGGCGGCAAGGGAGTGCAGCTCACCTCCACCCCCGAAGTGTCGCCGCAGACGAAGATGCTCGGCGCCACGTACGGCGCCGACCCGCGCTACCTGTGGTATGCCGCGCGGCAGGGAGACTGGCAGTACAACTCCGTCGGGCCGCAGTACCAGCTCTTCGTGTGGGACCGCGAGACCGGCCGCACCTCGCAGATGTCCAAGCGCGTCGGCTCGGCGTTCCGCCCCGCGCTGTCGAAGGACGGCAAGTGGCTCGTCTACGCGTCGCGCTTCGAGACGAAGACGGGACTTCGCATCCGCAACCTGCAGACGCAGCAGGAGGACTGGCTCGCCTATCCGGTGCAGCGCGACGAGACGGAGTCGCGCGCCCCGATGGACGCCTATCCCGGCTACGCCTTCACGCCGGACAGCAAGGCGGTGGTCGTCTCCTACGGCGGCGAGATCTGGCGCGTGCCGGTGGACCGCACCGCGCCGACGAAGATCCCCTTCTCGGCGAAGGTGGACCTCGAGATGGGCCCGGAGGTGAAGTTCGCGTACCGCGTGGACACGGCGACGAACTTCACCGCGCACCAGATCCGCGACATCGCCGCCTCCCCCGACGGGAAGAAGCTCGCCTTCTCGGCGCTCGATCGCGTGTACGTGATGGACTTGCCGAACGGCACGCCGAAGCGCGTGAGCTCGGCGAACGTCGGCGAGTTCGGGCCGGCGTGGTCCCCCGATTCGCGCTCGCTCGCCTACACCACGTGGAACGACGCGTCGGGCGGCAGCATCATGCGCGCGTCGCTCGACAGGAAGAACGCCTGGGCGACGACGCCGCTCGTCGTCGGCGGACTCTATGGTGATCTCGCCTGGTCGCCGAAGGGCGACCGCGTGGTGGGCGTGCGCGCCGCCGCGCGCGAGATGCAGGAGGCGGGCGCCGCCTTCTTCGGCCCGGTGGCCGCGGAGTTCGTCTGGGTTCCCGCCACCGGTGGCAGCGTCACCGCCATCATGCCCACCGGCGGCATGGGCAACCCGCACTTCACCACGAACCCCGACCGCATCTACGCGTACGGCCGCGAGGGGCTGGTGTCGTTCCGCTGGGACGGCACCGATATGAAGACGCACCTCAAGGTCACCGGCCCGCTCCCGCCGGGCGCGGGTGGCGGCATGCAGATGACGCTCGACGCCGGGCTCGACCAGCAGGTGGCGCGCAACTTCATCGGTGGCCGCGCCTCGCGTCCGGTGGACGTGGAAGCACCCGGCAGCCATCTCGACGGTGACGACGGCGAGCCGTCACCGCCCAAGCCGCCACCGGCAGCGCTGGTGATCATGGCCCCGAAGGGCGACCGCGCGCTGGCGATGGTGGGGATGGACCTCTACACCATCACCATCCCGCAGACGGGCGCCACCGCGCCCACCGTGTCGGTGGCCAACCCCGAGGGGGCGAGCGTGCCGGTGCAGAAGCTCAACGAGATCGGCGGCGAGTTCCCCACCTGGAGCGCCGACGGACGCAAGGTGCGCTGGGCGCTCGGCAACGCGCTGTGGACGTACGACCTCGACGACGCGAAGGTGGTGAGCGATTCGCTCAAGGCGCTCGAGAAGCTGAAGACCGCGCTGCGCGCCGACCCGGCGAAGAAGGACAGCATCGCCCGCGCCGACTCCATCGCGAAGGCGGACACGACGAAGAAGGAGAAGCCGGGCTACAAGCCGGTGGAGACGCGCATCGCCGTCGCCGCCACGCGCGACACGCCGCGCGGCACGGTGGCGTTCCGCGGCGCGAAGACGATCACGATGAAGGGCTACGAGATCATCGATAACGCCGACATCCTCGTGCGCGACAACCGCATCGTCGCCATCGGCCCCTCAGGGACGGTGGAGATTCCAACAGCCGCGAAGGTGATCGACGTCCACGGCAAGGTGATCATGCCGGGGATGGTGGACATCCACTATCACCCGCAGTGGCTCACGCCGCAGGTGCACAACACCCAGACCTGGCAGTACCTCGCCACGCTGGCCTACGGCACGACGACGACGCGCGACCCGCAGACGAGCACCACCGACTTCATGACCTACGGCGACCGCGTGGCGATGGGGGACATGGTGGGCCCGCGCGTCTACACCACCGGCCCCGGCGTCTTTTCTTCCGAGGACATCAAGGACCTCGACCACGCGCGGCGGGTGCTGGCGCGCTACGCGAAGTACTACGACACGAAGACGCTCAAGATGTACATGAGCGGCAACCGCCAGCAGCGCGAGTGGATCATCATGGCGGCGCGCGAGCTCGGCATCATGCCCACCACCGAGGGCGGCCTCGACCAGAAGCTCGACCTCACCCACGGCATCGACGGCTATCCCGGCGTGGAGCACACGCTCCCCATCACGCCGAAGTACGACGACGTGTTCGAGTGGTACAAGGGCACCGGCCTCACCAACACGCCGACGCTGATCGTGGAGTACGGCGGCCCGTTCGGTGAGGGATGGTTCTACCAGAGCGAGGACCTGCTGGGCGACGCGAAGCTCCGGCACTTCACGCACCCGGTGGACTTCGACAGCAAGGTCCGCCGCCGCGGACAGGGGAACGCGCCCGGACCGGCGGGCTTCGCGGTGAAGGAGGAGTACGCGATGTGGCAGCACGCGCAGGACATCGCGAAGACGGTCGCCGCCGGCGGGAAGATCGGCGTCGGCAGCCACGGCCAGCTCCAGGGACTCGGCATGCACTGGGAGCTGTGGCTGCTGCAGAGTGGCGGCCTCTCCACGCACGATGCGCTGCGTTCGGCGACGATCGTCGGCGCGGAGGCGATCGGGCTGGCGCAGGACATCGGGTCGCTGGAGCCGGGGAAGCTGGCGGACCTGATCGTGCTCGACCGTGATCCGCTGGCGAACATCCGCAACAGCAACTCGGTGGCGATGGTGATGATCAACGGCCGCCTGTACGACGCCAGCACGCTCGACGAGCTGTACCCGCGTCAGCGGAAGCTGCCGGTGCAGCAGTGGACGTACGCCCTGCCGAGCGCGGAGGCGGGGATTCACTGAGCCGCGTGACGCGGCGTCGGCAATGAGGGAGGGCGCGCAGCAGGCCATCGCTGCGCGCCCTCTTCGTGCCTAGTGCTGCGTCATCCCGCTGAGGGCGACGCGATACTCCTTCGCCTGCGCGTCGTACGTCACGTGGTACGACGAGGGATACCAGCCGGGCTGCGCGTACTGCGCGGGGACGGAGATCGGTGACGTCACGTCGGGGTGCGAGAGCAGGTATGCGCGCGTGACCATCGGCTCGAGGAAGGTGAACTGTCCGTCCCACGAGCCGTAGATGAAGGTCTTCGTGAACGGCTGGTAGCCGCCCGGATTGCCGAGCAGCGCCTGCAGCTCCGGGGAGCGGACGTCGAGCCAGTGCACGCCCATGTGCGGCACGGCGACCGCGGGCGGCGGGCCGGGCACGATGTAGAAGGGAGGGACGTAGCTGCCCGTCGGCAGGTTGGACGCCTTCGCCGCGAACTGCGGGTCGGAGGGATCGATCGCGTCGCGCGCCGCCGGCGGGACGATGTAGAAGTGGAAGTCGAAGTGGGGCACGTCGTACACGCCGGGGGGCACGTGGCCGTGCGGGTTCCAGTCCAGCTCGGCGAACCGGTACGGCGCCGGCGCCTGCGTGGGGAGCTGGAGGTCGAACGAGTGCTCCATCGCGTCGGTGGGAAGTCCGTCGAGGGCCTTCTCATCGAGGGCGATCCCGATCTCCGCCGGCGCCTGACCGGCCTTCGCGTCGAGCACGACGTACGCGCGCGCCATCCCGTTCCCCACCTTCACCGGCGTGCCGTACTGCCGGTGCATGCCGGGAGTGTCGTAGCCGGCTCTCGCTGCTGTCGACGACTGATTCGGTGCGAGCGCGGTGGGCGCGTCGGCCTGACAGGCGGTGAACAGGCCGAGTGCGCCGAGTGTGACGACAGCGCCGAAAGCGTGGCGCGAGAGGGACGGGCGAGCCATGAGGGACCTCCTCGAGGAGCGGTGTGCGGGACGTGGGCTCCTTCATTCTGGCGTGGACGGGCGAGAGGGGCCGTCCCCGGAAATGGGGACACCGCCTGGTGCCCGCGGCGGCTCCTCTCTGTTCTCGGCTCCGAGTCGTCGGTGGCGCACCTCGGCGGGGCTCCTCTTTCTTCACCGCTCCGTGTCGTCGGTGCTCCGCCTCGGCAGGGCTCCTCACTCCTTACGGTGCCGTGTCAGATACTCCACCTCGGCAGGGCTCC
>CAMLIU010000168.1 GCA_946479995.1 uncultured Gemmatimonadota bacterium
CTCAGTCGTGCGTTGGTTCGACTGGATCGCGTACCGATGTCTCAGGATGATACGGTGGGGGCGTGGGGAAGCAAGCGGGAAAGGCGGAAGGCCGGAAGGCGGCTCTCACCCTCCCGCCCTCTCACCTTCTCACCTTCTCACCTTCCCTCACTCATCGCTGCCAGCAAATACGTCAGGTTCGCCGTGCCGTCCATGATCGGCTCATTGGTCGAGTAGTCGCCAATATCGTCGTGATAGACCATGCGGCCGGTGTTGAAGCGCGCATACTCGTCGGGATCGTGGAGGGCGATCCCCTTCAGGTTCGAGAAGATGGACCGGTACACCGGCCCGTCGAGCAGGCCGCCGCGCAGCGTCTCCACGCCCAGCCGAGGGGCCACGGCCGAGTGGGGGTCGTGCGCCCACGTACCGCCGCGCGGGTAGCCGATCACCATCGACACGCCCCACGGGTTCGTCCCGAACAGCCAGTCCAGCGCTGCCTGCTCGTACGCGCGGTAGCTCGCGTCACCCGTCATGCGGCGATAGAGCAGCGCCTGGGTGGCGAACGACGTCATGAGGTTGTTGGAGCACCAGATGAACGGGATGCCGATGAGGAAGCCGTTGTCCGCCTTACCCTTCACCGCTTCGAGGCCGCGCTTGTAGTAGTCGGCCATCGTGCGCTGTGCCGCGCGATCCCTGGCCTCGCGCGCCACGCGCCAGGTGGCGTAGTGCCCATTGTTGTGCCACGGGTACCACTGGTAGTGGTTCGCGGTATCGGCGCCCATCCACGGCGTCACCGGCTCCTTCGCCGCGAACTGCAGCGCGTCGGAGAGCAGCCTGCGGTCGCCGTTCAGCGCCGACAGCTCGGCGGCGCCGAGCTCCATGTCGTCCACCCAGTTGTCCTCTTCGTAGAAGTACGGGGACACGCCGGGAGCCGTCTGACAGACGCCCGGGTGCGCGAGCCCGACGTGATACGCCGCCTCGGCGCGCTCCTGCAGGCGCTTCGCGAACGCCGGATCGCTCTTCGCGAAGACTTTCGCGCCCAGCGCGAAGGCCGACGCGTACTTGCCGGCGGTGGAGGCCCAGCCCGTCGAGCGATTCTTGTTCCTGAACAGTCCCTGCGGCCTGCCGGTGCACGGATACACCGGCCGCTCCTTCCCCTTCCCCCAGCCGTAGTCCGACGAGTCGTTGAGCGGCAGGTCGAAGAAGGTGTGATCGCGGTCGTCGGCGAGCTGGTTGTACATCTCGCTGTCGCTCGGGAACATGCGCAGCAGCCACTCGAGGCCGTGGCGGGCCTCGTCGAGCACGTCGGCCCGGCCGTTCGCGCCGGGCAATCCGTTCGCCGCGAAATCGTCGGCGAAGGCGCGCGGGTGGTCGCGATACGCCATGAGCATCACGTACGTCGCGTTGGCCGACGTCGTGACGTACTGCAGGTAGTCCGACGCGTCGGCCCAGCCGCCGCTCACGGGGATGAACTGCCCGGCACGCGGCGAATCCACGATGATCCCGTCGTGCGTATGCACGGAGTCGCGGAACACCGGGTTCCACCCCGACCGCTGCTGGCGCATGTAGTACAGCAGCGTATCCGCCGCGCCGGCGTAGACGTTGCGGCCGATGCGGATCAGGGGAGACCGGGCTCTGCCGGCGATGATGCGATATCGGCCCGGCTTCTTCAGCGCGCTGAAGTCGAGGCGGTGGGTGACGACGCAGGGCCCGAACCCATTCGCCCGCACGGCGCGGCGCGGGCCGAACACGGTCCGTCCCTCCTCGTCCTTCACGACGAACGACGCGACGCGCACGCTGTCGAGCGAGCAGGCGACGGCCACCTTCGGCGCGTCCGGGAGGTAGCCCACCTGGTTGACGCGGACGTACGTGATGGTATCGGCCGTTGCCCGCGGCGTCGTGGTGGTGCGCAAGGGTGCAGCGTGCGACAGTGCAGCGATAATCAACGGAATCAGCATGTCAGCGCTCTCCCGCCGCCTGGGTGGTGGTGGCGGTGGGCTTGAGGTAGCGGTCGTACCATGCCGCGTAGCGCTTCCACCGGTCCACGCGATAGCTCGGCACGGTGATGCCATGGAACTGGCTCGGATAGATCACGAGCTCCGTCGGCACGCCGAGCGTGCGCAGCGCCTGGTACATCTGCTCGCCACCGATGATCGGCACGTTGAAGTCGCTCGCGCCGCCCATGAACAGGGTGGGCGTCGAGATGCGGTCGGCGTGGAAGAAGGGGTACGAGATCCGGATCCAGCGATCCTGCGCCTTCCACGGCGCACCGATCTCCATGTTGTACTGCGCCACGTACTGATCGGTGCCGTACATCGCGAGCTGCAGTGCGCTCCCTGCCCCACTCACCGCCGCCTTGAAGCGCGGCGTAGTGGCGATCGTGTAGTCGGTGAGGATGCCGCCGTAGCTCCACCCGCCGATGCCGAGCCGCGCCGGATCGGCGACCCCCATGCGCACCACCTCGTCCACCGCGCCGAGGAGGTCCTTCACCTCCTTGTTCCCCCAGTCGGCGTAGATGGCCTTCTGGTAGGCCGAGCCGCGGCCGTTGGAGCCGCGGTAGTTCACGCCGAGGACGGCGTAGCCGTTCGCCGCCAGCCACTGCCGGTCGAAGTCGAACCGGTAGCCATCGTGGCCATTGGGACCGCCGTGAATGTAGAGCACCATCGGCAGCTTCTCACCACTCGCCGTGCCGACAGGGCGGAACAGGATCGAGTGCACTTCGGCGCCGTCGCTGCTGCGCGAGACGACCTTCTCCACGCTGGCCAATGCGATCTGCGCGAAGAGCGAGTCGTTCTGGTGCGAGAGCTGGCGCGCCGTGCCTCCGTTGCCGAGGGCGTAGACCTCCGGCGCCCGATCGGGCGTGGACATCAGTACCGCCACCTTTCCGTCCGGGATGGCACTGAAGCCGGACACGGAGAGCTTCCCATCGAGCACGCGCTGGGCAGTGCCGTCGCTCACGGCAATGCGGACCAGTGGATCGGCCAGGTCGTCGGCGATCGTGGCCAGCACGGCCTTCCCGTCGGTGGTGAAGCGCACGCCGGACACGGGGCGATCGAGCGCCGCCGTCACCACGCGGGCCGGCGCGCTCCCGTCGCTCGGCACCACGGCGAGCTTGTTGAGGTGATATGCCGAGAAACGCGGCTCGTCGCCGCGGACGAAGGCGATCCACTTCCCGTCGGGGGACCACGACGGACGACCGCCGTCCGGGCCGGCGAAGTCCGTGAGCTGCTTCGCCGTCGCACCGGGACGCGCCTCGATGACGTAGATGTCGTTGTCGCTCTCGTGACCGGGCTCCGGCGGCGCCTCGCGCACGAAGGCGATGCGCTTGCCGTCGGGCGACCAGCTTGGCGAATCGTCGTCGGCGAGGGTGCTCGTGAGCGTATCCACGCGGTGCGACTCGACGTCGAACAGCGCGAGGTGCGTGCGCTTGCTGCCGAGGTAGCCGGTGATGTCCTGCTTGAAGTTGTACCGGTTGATGACGATGGGCTTCGGCGTCTTGTGCTCGGCCGTGTCGAGCCGCGCGACGCTGTCGGTTTCCACATCCAGCACGAGGGCGAGGCGCTTCGAGTCGGGTGACCACACGAAGTCGTCCACGCCGCCCTTGATGGTGGTGATGCGCTGCGCCTCGCCGCCACGCCGGTCGAGCAGCCACACCTGCCCGCCCTTCCCTTCCTGGCGTCCGGAAGCGAAGGCGAGCCAGCGGCCGTCGGGGCTCCAGCGCGGCGAGCTCTCGCTCTCGGGCGTGGAGGTGAGCCGGATGGTCTGGGTGCCATCCCAGCTCGTCATCCAGACGTCGGTATCGGACTTGTTCTTCGCCGAGTCGATGGTCGACACGCTGTAGGCCACCCACGCTCCGTCGGGGGAGATCTGCGGGTCGCTGACGCTGCGAAAGCGGTAGATGTCCTCGGCGCGCATGGGCCGCTTCGATTGCGCATTGGACGCCGAGGGGACGAGCAGGAACAGCGCGAGTGCAACGGCAGGACGCAGCATGGGGAGACTCGGCATGCGAGGTGAGGGGCTTCGGGTACTTCTCATCGACACACGAGCATGGAACAGGTCCGGGAGGGAACCTGCAGGGGACGCAGGAAGCACTTCGACATCCTGCCGCTGCACCGATGCAGCCGTTTCAGCCGTTTCAGCCGTGTCTGCAGTGTCCTCTGAAAGCAGCTTCAGCCCGTGGGCGAGAATATACGGCCCTGCCCAGGACCCGCGAGCGTCATTGCGCGTCCGCTTCCGCTCCGGCGATGATCGCCTTCGCCACCGCTTCCTGCAGCGGCGCGAGGTTCGGGAAGTAGCCACGCGCATCGGTGCCCATGTTCTGGCGATTGGTCAGCAGGATCACCGACAGCCCGTATTCCGGCACACCGAGCACGTACGTGCCGGTGAAGCCGGTATGGTAGAAGCTCCCCTCGGGGAGCGAGGGCGAGCGCATCCAGCCGAGGTAGTTGTCGTAGCGGTCGCGCGTGAGGAAGCGGTGGATCACGTCGGCGCTGAGGATGCGTGTCCTGGCCGACCCGTCGTTCACCAGCATGTCCATCAGCACCCGCAGCTGGCCGGCGGTGGAGAACAGCCCCGCGTGGCCGGCGATGCCGCCGTGCGCGTAGAACGAGTTGCCGTCGTCCACCTCTCCATCCAGCACGTAGCGGCGCCAGCCGTTCCAGGCGGTGGGGTCGCCGAGGTAGCGGTAGCCGAAGGTGGAATCGTAGACCATGTGCCGCTCGTACACGTTCCCCTGCTCCGTGGCGGCGAACTTCGTGAAGCCGTGCTGCTTCGGGACGAAGGTCGTCGAGTCCAGGCGGAGCGGCCTGTAGATGGCGCTGTCGAGGAACGCGTCGAGCCGCTGGCCGCTTACGCGCTCGGCGATGTAGCCGAGCAGCATGAAGCTGAAGTCGCTGTAGTGGCGCCCCTCGCCGACCCCCCACTGGAGTGGCATGTCGCGAATGAGGCGATACGCCTCCTGCTCATTGGACGCGTGGTAGTAGAGCGGCTGCCACTGCACGAGCCCCGCCGAGTGGCTCAGCAGGTGGCGCACCGTGATGCTGTCCTTGTGCACGTCCCGGAAATCGGGGAGGTAGCGATGGACCGGAGCGTCGAGGTCGATGCGGCCTTCGTCCACGAGCCGCATGACGCCCATCGTCGTGCCCATCACCTTGGTCACCGAGGCGAGGTCGAACATCGTGGTCGTCCTCAT
>CAMLIU010000169.1 GCA_946479995.1 uncultured Gemmatimonadota bacterium
GTGCCCGGAACGACCCCCATCTCGTCGCAGATGCTTCCGGGCAGGACCCGACTGACGCGAACCATGAATGCGTGGCCTCCCGACCCCGAACGGATTGAAGGAGGAGAACCGCACCTGAGCGGCCCCTCCCCCTTCAGTGTACAGGAAACGCGCGCGCTTCCATCTCAAGCAAGATAGGAGATCCAGGTGTCGAAATCAAGCAGAATCCAGCACTTCCGTGGTCGCCGCGAAGGCAGATTCAGGCTCGAAACTACAAAGGCGCCGGTCTCGTGACCGGCGCCTTCGTCTCCTTCAGGAACTTCGGATCAGGGAGCGATCGTGTAGCGATACGCCACGGCGTTGGCCGCCGGGACCACCACCCGGAAGCTCGCCGTCTTGCCGGGCATGAGCGCTTCCGTCGTGACGGACTGCGTGCCCAGCACGGCACCCGACTTGTCGATCGCCTCGAAGGTCAGCGTCACGGGCTTCGGATCGAACTTGGGCGCCGCGGCCTTCGCCCCCTTCGCGGTCTTGCCCTTCGCCGGCGTCGTGCCACTGCCCGCATCCATCTTGTCGCGGCGGTCGAGCACCGTGCCGACGAGCGTGATGTCCTTGTCGGTCGGGGTGAACTCCGAGAGGGAGACCTCGACCGGCAGCTTGGTGCCGCGCGTGTACCAGGCGAGGGTCGAATCGTTGTACGCCGCCGCGACGGCCGTGTTCTTCTTGGCCTGCGCCGCCTTGCCCTGCGCCAGGTAGGCGCGCGCCGCGAGGTTGTAGTTCTCCGGGTTTGCCGGATCGACCGCCACAAGGCGAGTCACGATGGGTGTGACCTTGTCGTTCTGCTCGAGCGTGAGGTAGGTGACGGCGAGGTTGAACAGCGCATCGCGGTTGTAGGGATTCTTCTCCAGCGTCGCCGAGAACAGCTTCGCCGCGTCCTCCGCCTTCTCCGCGCGCGCGGCGTTCACGGCGCTGTTGAGCAGGTCCTGGTAGGTAAAGGCCGAGGGATTCTGGAGCAGTGGCTGGTAGCTCGCGACGAACTTGGCCGTGTCGCCCGCCAGCAGCAGCGCGGTCTGGTACGTCTGGCGCGTGCCGTAAAGGTACGGGCCCGTGGTGCCGGGAATCTCGAGCAGCGCGGCGAAGGCAGCGGCAGCGCTGTCCGCATCGGCGGTCCGGGCAGCGCCGGAAGCCGCGTTGGCGCGGTTCAGGTAGCTGGTCCCGATGTTCGAGAGCATCTGGCGCTGCACGTCACGGTACGACGTGTCCTTCGCCGCCGCCACCGAGGCGGCTCGCCAGTACGCGAGCGCCTTGGCGTTGTCGCCGCGCTTGGCGTACACGTTGCCAAGGACCATCGCGCCGTAGGGGGAGGCCGGGTAGATCCGGTGTGCCTGCGTGGCGTAATACTCGGCCGAGTCCAGCTTGTCCGCGTTCAGCGCGTTGATGGACGCGTTGGCGATATCGAGGTAGAACTTCTGGCCACCGCGATAGTACGCCGTGAAGTCCGCACAGTTCGGCTTCGCCTTCTCCACGATCGTGAACAGCGAATCCACCGTGCCCACGAGGTCGATGGTGGCGCCGGGATTCGTCGTGAATCCGACCGTACCACGCGTGGGGCTCAAGCCCACATTGGGCTGGTTGAGCCACAGACTCAGCGCCTCGCCCAGCAGCCAGGCCCGTGTGACCGGGTCCTCGTTCGGGCTGGACTCGATCAACTTCACCGTGCTCTTGAGCTGGGACTCGGCAGCCGGGCCCGGGCCCGCCTGACGCGCCAGGTCGACCGTGAGGGACGCCTTGCCGAGGTTGCCCTTGGCGTTGGAGCCGGCGTCGCACGCCGGTGCCGTGGGCTGCTGGGCGCTGGCAGCGGTCGCGGCCAGGAGCAGCAGGCCGGAGGCGAGAAGGTTCTTACCGAACACAGCCATCAGTGGGATCTCCTGAAAAAGTCGAGCCGGCAGGCTACCGGCCGGATGTCGGTACCCGCTCGACTGGACGCCGTTCCGGAATAGCGAGCGCAAGCTGGTAAATATCTGCGGCCCGTCGCCCGGTCGCCAGTGCGACGCGCTGCACGTCCTCGAACTCCGGCTTCGAGCGCTCCGAGCCGTCGGGAAGCACGACGGTCTTGATGCGCACCGCGTGCCCGAGCAGCTCGACTTGCTCGAACCGCCGCGGCAGTGTGACACGCGTCACCTCCTGGTGGCGGACACCGAGCGTCGTCGTGTCGGACAGGAGCAGGCGCTCGAACCGGAAAGCGTCCGCGGGCCGACAGAGCACTTCGACGCGCGTGCCGGCGCGTCCCTTCTTCATCGTCGTGTGCACGAGCGTCACGTCCAGTGCGCCCTCGTCACGCGCGCGGTCGGCGACGCCGGCCAGGTATTCGGGCGACATGTCGTCCACGTCGCACGCGAGCATCACCACCGGCTCGCGCTGTCCTTCCACGGCCGCCGGCTCCACTTGGGCGAGGATGACGCGCAGCGCGTTCGCACGCCCTGCAAAGTCCTTCGTTCCCGCGCCGAACCCCGAGCGAAGGGGCACGTAGCGCTCCGGCGGCGGGCCGGCGGAGAGAACGCGGACCAGCCCTGCACCGGTTGGAGTGACGAGCTCGCCGGCCCCTTCCGGCCCAGGCTGGATCACGTGACCCTCGAGCAGCTTCAGCGTGGCCGGCGCCGGCACCGGCAGCAGGCCATGTGCGGCGCGAACCGTCCCGTCGCCGGTGCGGAGGACACCGCATCGCACCTGCTCCACGCCGAGCTGCTCCAGCCCCCACACCACGCCGACCACGTCGAGAATGGCGTCGACGGCGCCGACTTCGTGAAGGTGCACCTGCTCGGGCGGCATCCCGTGGATTTCCCCTTCCGCCGTGGCGATGGCGAGGAACACGGCGTCCGCGCGGTCGCGAACGCGCTGCGGCGCGCCGCTCCTCGCCACGAGTCCACGGATCTCATCGATGTGGCGACCGTGCGGCTGCGGCGGAATGTCGAAGTCCACCTTCCAGCAGACGAGCTCACCGCGCAGCACCTCGCGGATCTCCACCCCGACGTCGTCGAGCCCGAGAAGCGCCGGCAGTGCGCGCAGCCACTCGGCGTCGAGTCCCACGCCGAGCAGCGCGCCCAACGTCATGTCGCCGGCAATACCGCTGAACGGGTCGAGGATGGCGGTGCGCATTCGTCAAAGCTAACAGTCAGGTCCGGTACGATGCGCCGCTGCCGGTATTGAAGACGAGCACGCGCGCCGACGCAGGAATGCGTCCCTCCCGCACCAGCGTCTCCAGCACGGCCAGCGCGCAGCCGCCCTCCGGACCCACGTCCACGCCGGATGCGCGGCTCAGCCGCGCGGTGCCGGCACGGATGGCGTCCTCGCTTGCGCTGCCTGCATCGCCCTCGCTCTCGTAGAGCGCGCGCAGGATCAGCCGATCGCCAAGGGCGCTCGGCACACGCAGCCCGCTGGCGTGGGTCTGCGGGTTCTCCCAGGGCGCGGCGCGGTCGGCGTGCTCGTGGAAGGCGCGCACGATGGGCGCGCAGCCTTCCGCCTGGGCGCTCACCATGCGCGGCAGCGCGCCGTCGCGCGCGAGCCAGCCCCCGTGACGCATCTCGTTGAACACCTTCCACATCCCGATCAGCCCCGTGCCACCACCCGTGGGATAGACGATGTGCGTGGGAAGCGACCAGTCGAGCTGCTCGGCGATCTCGATCCCCATCGTCTTCTTCCCCTCGATGCGATATGGCTCGCGCAGGGTGGACACGTCGAAGTAGCCATGCTCCGCGGCGAAGGCGCGCGCCAGCTTGCCGGCATCGCCGATGTGTCCCTCGACGAGCTGCAGGTTCGCGCCGAGCGCGCGAATGGTGGCGAGGATCGGCGACGGAGTGGACGCGGGAGCGAAGACGCGAACGGGTAGTCCGGCCGCCGCCCCGTACGCGCTGAGCGCGGCCCCCGCGTTGCCGGCCGTAGGAACCACGAGCCCGGCGACGCCGAGCGCCGCGGCCCGCGTGACCGCCGCGCTCATGCCGCGCGCCTTGAACGACGCGGTGGGATTCAGCCCCTCGTCCTTCACCCAGAGCTGGGCGACGCCCAGCTCTCTCGCCACCAGCGGAAGGTCGAGGATCGGCGTCGCCCCTTCGCCGAGCGACACGGGCTGCTCGCCGTCGCGCAGCGGCATCACTGCCGCGTAGCGCCACATGTCCCACCGCTTCCCGATGGCATCGCGCGATGGCCAGGGCGAGTCGTAGCGGACGAGCCAGGGCTGCCCGCACGACGGGCAGGTGGAGGCGAGCGCGTCGCCGGGCTGGCGCGCGTCACAGGCCGAGCATTCGAGGTGCCAGGTGCTCACGATTGCGGTTCGGAAGAAACGGTGGTGGAGACTTCGGGGGCGTCGGTCGGCGGCGTCGAGTCGCCGTTCGGGTCGGCCGGCGACGTAGCGGGTGCTGCGGTCGTCGGTGCTGCTGCAGGAGCCACAGCGTCGCTGGCGCGCAGCGCCTCGAGGATGCGCTGGCCGCTCTTCACGGAGAAGCCGGGGAGCTCCGCGATCTGCTCCGGCGTCGCCGACCGGATGCCCTGCAGGCTCCCGAAGGCGGTGAGGAGCTGGCGGCGCTTGTTCTCCCCGACGCCGGGAATGCGCAGCAGCTCCGACGTGATGGTACGCACGGAGCGGCGCTTGCGCTGGAAGGTGATGGCGAAGCGGTGCGCCTCGTCCCGCGCCTGCTGCAGCATGCGCAGCGCGGGCGAGCGACGGGGCAGGCGCAGCGACTCGGAGCGCCCGAGGACGAAGATCTCCTCTTCCCGCTTTGCAAGGCTGATGATGGGCAGCGATTCGAGCCCGAGCGCGCGGAGCGAATCGGCAGCCGCGTTGAGCTGTCCCTTGCCGCCGTCGATGAGCACGAGGTCGGGGAGTGGACGGTCCTCGTCCAGCCGCCGCTGGAAGTAGCGGCCGACTACCTCGTTCATCGAGGCGAAGTCGTCGATCCCCTCGACGGTCTTCACTTTGAACTTGCGGTACTCGGCGCGAAGGGGGCGGCCGTTCTGGAACCAGACGCACGATGCAACGGTGTCCGTCCCCTGTGCATGCGAGATGTCGAAGCACACGAAGGAGCGAGGCACCTTCTGGAGGCCGAGCTGCCGCTGCAGCTCGTACACGGGGTCCGCGGCCCGCTCCTCGGTGGGATCCTCGCCGGTGAGCCGCGCTTCCTCCAGCAGGTGCCG
>CAMLIU010000170.1 GCA_946479995.1 uncultured Gemmatimonadota bacterium
TCGGGGATGAGGATCCGCTTGCTGGTCAGGGGCTCGATGATGCCCTTGGAGGCGAGCTGCTTGAGGGCGCGCGAGACGGACTCGCGGGCGGTGCCGAGCTCGAAGGAGAGCTCCTCGCGGGTGCGGTCGAGCGTGATCTCGGTGCCGCGCTTCGTCACCGTGCCGTGGTGTTCGGCGTACTCGGCGAGGAAGCTGGCGAGGCGGGCGGCCACGTCGCGGAAGGCGAGCGTCTCCGTGACGTGCACGAGGTGGCGCAGGCGCTTGCCGAGGGTGCGGATCACCGCCTGGGCGACGTCGGGGTTCTCGCGGTAGAGCGCCTCGAAGTCCGCGCGCGGGAGGAAGACGAGGCGCGATTCCACCTCCGTGATCGCCGACGCGGGATAGTCGCCGCCGTCGAAGAGCGGCAGCTCGGCGACGGGGCGGCCAGGGCCCTCGGTGTGCAGCACCTGTTCGCGACCGGCGGGACTCGTGCGGTAGATGCGCACGCGCCCGCTCTCCACGATGTACAGGCCACGGCAGGGCTCCCCGGTGGTGAAGAGCACGTGTCCCGCGGCGAAGGTGCGGGAGACGCAGCGCGATGCCAGGCGCGCGAGCGCGTCGGAGCCGAAGCTGGCGAAGAGCGGGAGCTGCTGCAGGAGGTCGAGGGGAGCCATGACGAACGGATCAGGGTCGGGCACCGACGTGCGGTGGTCGTGGCTGTGACAATCGTCACGCGCGTGCGCGCCGGTGCAGGCGAGAATGCGTCATCGCCGCGGCATGTGCCGCTTCACGTAACCTACACGGTGATGCCGATGAGTGAATCGGATCCGCGCATCGAGGTGCTCTGGCGCAACCTCGCGACGGTCATCGATCCCGAGATCGGACTGGACATCGTCACGCTCGGCCTCGTGTACGGCGTGGAGGTGACGGATGACGTCGCGGTGATCACCCACACGCTCACGACGCCCGGCTGCCCGATGGAGCGGATCATCACCGACGGCATCCGTGCGGCAGTGATGCAGACCGATGGGATCTGCGGCGTAGAGACGCACATCGTGTGGGAGCCGGCGTGGCACTCCGGCATGATCGCGCCAAACGCGTGGTGAATGGCGCGCCTTCTTCCGAACTCCCGAGGAGTCAGCATGGCAGGCAACAGCATCGATACAAGCGTAGCCGTGAACGAGATGGTGGCCCGGCATCCGGAGACGATGCCCGTCTTCAACCGGTTCGGGCTCGACACCTGCTGCGGCGGGGGCGCCCCGATCGCCGAGGCGGCGCGGCGCGATGGCGTCAACCTCGACGACCTCGTGAAGGCGCTTGAAGAGGCCCTGAGCGCGGCGGGGGTAGCGTGAAGCTCCTTTCCCCACTCGGTGCGGCGCGGGACGCCGTATCCGCGCAGGCGACCCGCCCGGCGACCGCTCTCCTGCACGACGTTCCCGATGCGCGCGTCGTGGTGTTCCGCATCGAGCCGGGGCAGGAGGTGGCGCCGCACACCAGCAGCTCCACGGTGCTTCTTTCCGTGGTGAAGGGCACCGGTACAGTGAGCGGCGCGTCGGGCGAGAGCAGCGTCTCCCCCGGTGACGTGGTGGCGTACGACGCGGGCGAGCTGCACGGCATGAAGGCCGGCACCGAGCAGCTCGTCATCGCAGCGATCATCACTCCGCGGCCGGGAGCGCGGTAAGCAGGCAAGACCAGGTGAGCGAGGGCGCGCCACGTGCTATCTTGGCGGCGTGCCCTCTCTCCCTGAAGCGGCTCGATGAACACGCTCGAGCTGGTCGCTGCGCTCGTCGGCGCGCTGAGCGTGTACCTCAGCGTGCGCCAGAACATCTGGAGCTGGCCCACCGCGATCGTCAACGTGGTGCTGTACACCCTCGTGTTCTACGAGGCCAAGCTGTACGCCGACATGGGGCTCCAGGTCGTCTACGCCATCCTGTCGGTCTACGGATGGTATGAATGGCTGTACGGCGGGGAGGGGCGCACCGAGCTCCACGTCACGCGCACTGGCCCCAGGCTCGGCGTGATGCTCGCCACGATCGCGCTCATCGGCTCGGCGTGGCTCGGCAGCTTCCTCCACCACGAGACCGACGCTGCACTCCCATACATGGATGCCGCGCTCTCCAGTACCAGCCTCGTCGCGCAGTGGATGATGACGCGGAAGCTGCTGGAGAACTGGCTGGTGTGGATCGCAGTGGACGTGCTCTACGTCGGGATGTTCGTCTTCAAGGGGCTCTACCTCACGTCGGGGCTGTACGCGGTGTTCCTCGCCCTCGCCGTGCGGGGCTACATCGACTGGCGGCGCTCGATGCGCGCCACCGTGACCGCGGCCTGAGTGACGGCCGACGGCCTGGTACGCGTGTGCGTGACGGGGCCGGAATCCACCGGCAAGACGACGCTCGCGCGGAGGCTCGCCGAGTGGAGGGAGACCGAATGGGTACCGGAAGCGTCGCGGGTGTACGCGGAGCGGAAGGGCGCGCCGCTCACGGCGGCCGACGTCGGACCGATCGCGAAGGCACACATCGCGCTCGCCGATGCCGCGGCCGAGCGTGCACGGGCACGCGGCGCATCGCTGCTGGTGCTCGACACCGACCTGCTGAGCACCGTGGTGTACGCACGCCATTACTACGGCGCCGCGCCGGCGTGGGTGCAGCGGGCGGAGCGCGAGCGTCGCGCCGAGCTCTACCTGCTGTGCGGCGTGGACGTGCCGTGGATCCCGGACGGCATCCGCGACCGTCCGGAGAACCGTGACGAGATGTTCACCCTCTTCGCACGCGCCCTCGCCAGCCGCCGCGCGAACGTGGTGCGGGTGCGCGGCGGCTGGGAGGAGCGGTGGGCGACGGCGCGCGACGCCGTCAGAACCCTATGCGAGCGGTAACGGTGACGTTCCTCGGCGCGAGCATGTAGTAGTACGGCTCCATCGCCTCCGGATCGCTGCTCCCGGCGAGCGCGCCCGGATAGCCGCCGGTGTAGACGCGGTTGTCGAACAGGTTGCGGACGGCGACCAGCAGTGACTGTCCGCGCAGGTTGAAGGTGAGCGCGCCGTCGGCGTACCAGCTCGCGGGCACCACGAATCGCGGGTCGTTGGTGTTGGTGAGCATCATCCGCGACGTATAGCGGCCGTCGAGATCGAGCGAGAGCCAGTCGGCGAGTGCGGCGCGGATGCCGTGGCCGGTGACGAGCTTCGGCGTCATCAGTGCCGTGACGTCGTGGTACGACTGACCGCTGGCGTCGTCGGTGTAGTCGGCGATGCGCGCGTCGGTGATCGACGCGGTGGCGACGACGGCGAGGCGAGGCATTGCCTGCCAGGTGAGATCACCCTCGACGCCGCGACGGACGCTGCGCGCCACGTTCTTCCGCAGCTCGTAGCCGAGCTGGCTGATCTGGCCGATCGGCGCGATCTCGTCGTGGAACTGCATGAGGAAGAGGTTGGCGTGCGCCTGCAGCCAGGGACGCGCGAAGTCGACGCCTGCCTCGAGGTCGCGCGCCGACTCGGGATGCACACGGGTGAGCGGGAAGACCTCGCGCGCCGTCACGCTGTCCACGTCGTCAGCGCCGGCGAACATGTCGGCGCGCGTGGGCTCGCGCCCGTTGATGCCGGCGCTGGCGTAGGTAGAGAGCGCGTCGCTCAGGCGCAGCCGCACCCCCGCCTTCGGGTTGAGGAAGCTCCAGCTCACGTCGGCGGGTGCGACGCCGGAATTGGGCGTGGGCTTGTAGCGGAACTGGGCGAAGCGGAGCTGCACGTCGCCGTACACCGTGGCGCGGCCGCGGGTGACGGAGCCCTTGGCGAAGGCGCTTTGCTCGCCCTTGTAGCCGGTGTTGTCGTACCAGCGCGTCTCCATGTCGGGGCGCTGTCCCGCCCAGTGCTCGCGCGCGTAGCGCGATACGTGCACGCCCGCCGACGCGCTGGCACCCTGGCCGGACCAGTCGAGGGAGCTGATGACGCCGCCCCAGCGCGAATGCAGGCCGTAGTGGTAGGCGTCGCTCAGGTCGCCGTTGCCGGTTGGGTAGTCGTACCAGCCGCCGGCGTCGAAGCCGTAGGCCGTCGTCGCCACACTGAACGCCGGCGACAGGGCATGCGTCCACGCCAGGCTCAGGAGGTCCTGGTGAAAGCGGTCGCCGACGGCGAGCGCCGGGCTGTTGCCGAACGGGTTGTCGCGCGGCTCCCGCTGCAGCACGGAGAGCGGCGACGCGAGATACGCCTGCTGGTTGGAGGAGATGCCGGCGAGGAGGGTGGCCTTCACCACGTCGCGCGCGCCGAACCATCCGCCGCTGGCGAATGCGCTGCGCGAGCTGTTCCCGGAGTTGAAGCGATAGCCGTCGGTGTGCTGGCCCGAGCCGCGCACGTAGCCGGCGAAGCCCCTGGCGGTGAGCCCCGACTGCGCCTCGAACGAGGCACGCGACGTGTTGTACGCGCCGCGCGTGAGCTGCAGCCGCGCGCCACGGGACACGCCGGCGATGGGGATGGATTCGAAGTTCACCGAGCCGGCGTACGATGCGACGCCAGGAGTGCTGGCGCCGACGCCGCGCTGCACCTGCACCGAGGCGATGCTGGTGGCGAAGTCGGGGAAGTTGGAGAAGTAGAGCGCCTCGTCCTCCGGCTCGTTGAGCGGGATGCCGTCGAGGGTGATGTTGATGCGCGTCTGGTCGATGCCGCGCAGGCGCATGTACGAGTAGTTGGACCCGGATCCACTCTCCGAGTACGCCGTCATGCCGGGCGCGCGCTGGAGCAGGATGGGCATCTCCTGCCCGGTGTACTCGCGCTGCAGCTCGGCGCGGGAGATGGTCTTCTGCGAGATGGGCGCGTCGTGACCACGGATCGCGGTGACGCGCACCGACTCGAGCCGCTGGGCGGGGGTCGCATGGAGGGAGTCGGCCGCCGAGTCGGCGGGGACGCGCACGGTGTCGCGCACCGACTGCGGCGACTGGAGTGCGAGGGCGAGGAGGAGTGCCAGCACGTGCAAGCTCCGGTGAATCGCGTGAACGCGAGGGAGCTGGCCGGCGTGGGCGGAATGGGTGCGATGCGCGAGAGCTCATGCGCAGTCCGCCTGCACCAGTGACGCTCCCTTCGCTGGAATGACCCAGATCAGGTTCGACGGGTGTGATCTCAGCCCGCGCTTGTAGGAATCGTGCGCGGGCACCCCGTGCCACTGTCC